>CAVFMC010000015.1:0-10318 GCA_963623565.1 Bacteroidaceae bacterium
ATCAATCATCTGATGAAAGAGCTCTTCGGTGATATAATAATAATTAAAACCGGCGATCTCCTGAGGACGCGGCGCGCGAGTAGTATGAGAAATAGACAACGCCAAATTATCATCACGTTCAGCTAGGGCCCTGGTTAAACTGCTTTTCCCTACGCCTGACGGTCCCGAAAAAACAAACAGATCACCGGAGGTCATTGTGCTTGTTCTCTTCTAGCCTTATATTTTATATATTATATAACTGTTTTTATAACTATACGTACTATTATAAATAATTATTATGAATGATTATAAATTATTATAATAATGCTCCAATGTGATTACTATTTACCAGGCCAACTTACCTCCAGGGCAGGAAGCATGGCAGCGTCAGTACAGGAATATACTGCCACATCGGCCGGCTTTCCATTACTGACTGCGCGGGTGGCTTGCGGAAGAACTCCATCTAGATGAAACTGCGTAGCTTGCATCAGCCGATGCATCCGTTGATTAGCCATTTCACAGCGAATTTCAACCCGCACTACCCCGAGGGCTAGACAATAACTGGTCATGGCGATCACTGCTTCCCGCATCATCCCCTGCCCACTATATTGGGTATCGATCCAAAAACCTAACTCAAATTTAGGTAACCGCCAATCCATATTCCAAATCACTAAATTGGAGATAAAATGCTGATTAGTACGGTCCATCACCCAAAATACTAGCCCAATATTACTATCGTTGCGTTCTTTCCAACTACGCGTGCTAACCTGGGTATATCGCTGCGCGTCCTCCAAACTATAATCATCGGTGACCCAGCCTAGCCAGGGGCGAATTTCCGGCAGCGAATTCCGCACCGCCTGGTGATAGAGCCGCGCATCCTGCAGTGAATGAGCGATCGGCGCCCGTAGCTGCAACCGGGGGGTATAAATAGGCAAAGGAAATTCCATGTAGCGGTTCATAAGCTGCCTAAATAATGTAATGGCCTTTAAATTATCCAATCGATTATGGTAATGCTATAACTTAATTTAATTAATTGCTGTTTTAATCAACCACTAATTAATTAGTATTTTGTTAATCAGTATTTTACGATTTTATTTTTATTTGCTGCCTTCCTTACTATTTAATTGTTCATGCTTGTTGAGCGGGAGATGGGAATCGAACCCACGCTGAAAGCTTGGGAAGCTTTAGTTCTACCATTAAACTACTCCCGCAATTACTATCATTCTTATTGTGCGCTAATTTCTGTTGCAGGTCAAGTGTTATTTAGTTTATTTGCGAATGATCGTGATTTATTAGGAGCGGAGCGATTAGCGTTTAAGAGCTCTTGCACCTGTGCGATAGTGAGGGCAGAAGCTTTGGATCCCGCTAGCAGGCGCGCTAGTTCGCTCTGGCGTTGCAATGGATTAAGTTGCTGGATTTGAATTAAAGTGGGACAGGTACTAGTTGGATCCTGCAGTTTACGTACCAGGTAATGCTGTTGGGCCTGCAACGCTACCTGTGCTAAGTGGGTGATGCAGATCACTTGGGCTGAATCACCCAATTTGCGTAATAGCGTTGCTACCACTTCGGCGGTCACGCCGCTAACGCCACTATCAGTTTCATCAAAAAACATCGTCGGGATCACCATATATTGTCCGATAATCGCTTGCAGGACTAAATTAACCCGCGAGAGCTCGCCTCCGGATGCAATCTCGCTGAGTGGTCGTAACTGGCCGCTCAAATTAGCATTAAGGCAAAAACAAGCCGTTTCGGCGCCGTTTGGATTAGGGCGTGGTGATGGCGGTGCTGCTATGGATGGTTGTGCTGAACGGTCAGCTGGTTCAACCGGTAATAGCTGAATGGTAAACTGGGCGTACTCCATCCCTAATTGATGGAGCGCGTGATTAATCTCGATTGCTAGTTTGGCCGCACCGCGCTGGCGTTTAGCTGATAATTGTGCGGCCAATTGTTGATAGCGTTGCTGAGCCGCATTGCTTTCCTGTTGCAGTTTAGCCAAACGCTCCCGTGTTTGCAGCAGTTCAGTGCGTTCCTGCTCCAAGTTATGGTAATAGGTAGCTAACTGCTCGGGTTCAACATGATATTTTCGGGCTAATTGATAAAGATGACTGAGTTCTGTTTCCAGCTGTTGCTCATCTACCTCATCAGTTTGGCTGATAGTTTTAATCCACTGCGCCACACGCTGGGCGGCCTCAGCCAGCTGAATTCGTGCTTCCTCAAGCAACGGCGATAATTCCGCGCTCAGATCTGGTTGATAATGCCAATTAGTTAACAGCATTTGTACCTGATGTAGCTGGGTTAGAATGCCATCACCTCCCTGCGCTCTGCCATCCCCAACGCTGTGGTTTAGGGCGAGCGAGTCACCGCCTAAATAGTCCTCTAGCGAGGCGAGTAGCGTAAGTAGCTGCTGCCGTTGCGCACCGGCTCGGCGCTGCTGTTGTAGATCTTGTAAATGTTGCCGAGTCAGATCTACTGACTGCAACTCCTGCAGCTGAAAATTGATAAAAGCTAATTTACTCTCATTGGGTAGATTGGCTAGCAGCGTCTGTTGCTGGGTTTGTAGCTGTTGCCAGGCGTGATAACAATTCTGTACCGCCTGTAGTTGTTGTTGATCCTGTGCAAATAGATCCAGCCAGGCTAATTGCTGTTTAGGATCCAGCAGCTGCTGGCATTGGTGTTGAGTATAGATTTTCATCAGCAGCCCGCCCAGCTCTTTAATGCTATTTTGGGTGCAGGGATGGTCATTAATACTACTACGAGCCACCTTGTCTTTGGACCAATAACGCCGAATGATTACCTCATCGGTTGGATCGGCTAACATCTGATGCTGCGTTAGCCACTGCTGGGCTAGCGGTAGATAATCAATCTTAAAGTTAGCTACCAGTTCGCAGCCAGGTTTTAGCTCATTACCCCGGATTTTACGTTGCGCTAGAGTAACTTCTAGCGCATCCAGCAGCATCGATTTACCAGAACCACTCTCGCCAGTAATGCAGGAAAAACCGGCAGCAAATTCAATTTTTAGCCTGGCTTGAATCAGGGCAAAATTGGTGACTTCTAAACTAATCAGCATCTATTTTATAATCCTTATTATAATTATAATATGGTATATTCATTATCTTGTTTATAGCTTTGCAAACTTAAGCTGGGGCTACAAATCTAATCTAACTTAAATTTAAATGGTTGAGCGGTTAGTTGCAAATCATGACGATTACTGTTAACCCAACGCAGGCTAAAAGCGGCCGGTTGATTAGTAGAGTTCGAAGTTATTAAAGCTTGTTGAGTGACTAGCGTACCAACATAATCAGTGCCTAAATGAAAATGATAGGTGGGTAGGGGCGGCTGTGCTAGGTCTAATAGCAGTTCTGTTTCGAGGTTATCGTCAGTCTTCGTATTGTTATTATTACTCCAGTGACTATGATAGTGATACCACAGACTGGTGCCATAATATTTTACTAGCCCTTCGTAAGTAGTCCAATACTGGGTTAAGTTTGTTAGTTGCGTATAGTTGGCATCGGTATGACCATTTTTTATATCAATTGGCATCGTGCGCAAGTTGGGAGGTAATGCAATCCCCTGGCGCTGCAAATGTCTAATTACGATCTGGGCTGCCTTGAGGTAAGTTTTACTTCGCCAGCGCCCTAACCATTCAAGATCGATACCGACATTACCTAAGTAGCGGTTAGCTACCGCTACTATAGTCCAATAGCCGCTATGACTAAGATTAAAAAATAGGGGAGAGCGGGGGAGATAGAGTTTGCCATAGCGGCCAGCATAGAGCGGCACCTGCTTAGGGGCACAATGTAAGAATGTGGCCAGAATGAGGCGCAGCGTCGCGCGAGTGTTTAACCATCGTTGCGCCGGTTCATCGGACATCCTACCGATCCGATTGTATTCTAGGGGAGTTAGCATCTGCCGGAGGCGATTGCACTGCTCGGCGGTTGCTGGTATGACGGACCGCAGCTGACGGCTAGTAAAAATAAAGAGTGCTAATTGCGGTTGGCAACTAGCAAACTGATCGGTCAGCAAGGTTTGCAGGGTGCGACAACTGCTACAAGGATAGCGCATACTTATTATGAAATTCTCATCAACTAGTAATCAACTGGCTATTTGGTCGCAGATTTAAATTTAGTGACTCGGTACCATTGGTCGCTAGCCACTGAGGAAAGGCATCGGCCAGTAGTATAAACTGTTGCTGCCAGAGTTGTGTTTCATCCGCGCTAAACCGTCCTAAGACATAATCTGCTACGTTTTGTTGCGTCGATGGCCGTCCGATGCCCAATTTAATACGGGCAAAAGTCACCTGCTGATTTAATGCTTGGGCGATGCTACGTAGACCATTATGGCCGTTTAATCCGCCACCTAGCTTACTTTTAATGCTGCCGAAAGCTAGATCTAATTCATCATGAAACACTACAATCTGCCGGGGGGCTAAGCGGTAGTAATTAGCCCACGCCCCTACTGCCGTACCGCTATGATTCATATAGGTTTGGGGACGCATTAGCCAGTATTCTATGCCGGCAATGGTAATCGTAGCCATCTGCGCCTGCCATTGCCGTTCTAAGCGCCAACAAGCCGCATATTGCGCGGCTAAATACTCCAGCGCCAAGCAGCCTACATTGTGCCTAGTCTGCTGATATTCATGGCCCGGGTTGCCTAGGCCAACTATTAATTTGAAATCATAATTCATGTTATTTGGTCGCCTAATTTAGTTATTTACTGTAACTTTATCTATTTAGATTTGGTTTAATGCTAATAGTTAGTGTACCATTTCTTTTCTAAAAATAAATTATCCTATTCATATTATGGATTAACTGGATTAACTGGATTAACTGGATTAGCTGGATTAGCTGGATTAGCTGGATTAGTGGTATGGTGTAGATTTTTGTGGATTTTTTTGCATTCAGATGATGATTTGATTACAATTCGATCATAACAAGAAGTCGTTGTGTAATTGGCACAAAAGAATCGATAATATCATGGAAATAAAGGAAAAATGTTAATTGATGCACATTGTCATCTAAATAGGTTAAATCCTGCCTCTTTTGGGGGCAGTATTGAGGCGGCGTGGGAAGATGCTACGCGCCATGGGATAGGAGGTTGTTTAATTCCCTCTACAACTAAGCAGGACTGGGAGGAAATTACGCAGCTGGCGGGTAGTCATCAGGATTTATGGGGAGCGATTGCGGTGCACCCGAGCGAAGCGGATACCCCTCCGGTGCAATTAGATGAACTGATCGCGGCGGGCTCACCGAAGCAGATCGTGGCGATCGGGGAGACCGGTTTAGACTTTTGTCATGAGGTTACGCCAGCAGAGCGGGGGCGGCAGAACCAACTCTTTGAGTTGCATATCCAGGCGGCTTTGCAGCTTGGCAAATTCTTGGTGGTGCATGCACGGGAAGCCTGGCCGCAGCTACTTGATACTCTACACCGTTTTCCGGTAGACCAAATAGGTGGGATGGTGCATTGTTTTACGGGGGATTATGCTGCAGCCAAAGCGATCTTGGATCTGGGGTGGTATCTTTCTTTTTCCGGCATTATTACTTTTAAACGTTCTGCTGCGCTGCGCGAGCTGCTAACCAAAATTCCCCCCGAGCGGATTTTATTAGAGACCGACGCGCCTTATCTAGCACCTGAGCCTATGCGTGGACGGCCTAATCTACCCAGTTTTTTAATCTACACCGCTTCGGTAGTAGCTGAAATATCAAATCGGAGTCGCCAAGAGGTTGAGGGATTAACCTATAATAATTTTTTGCGTCTATTAGAGGGGAATAGGCATTAGAATTCATTTAGAATTCATATAAAATAAAACGAAAATAGAACGAAATATAACAAAGCAGGGCACAAAGTAAAACAAACAGCATCAGTATTCAGTAATATGGAACGTAACAAAGGAGCAAAAATTAATCTAGGAGAGCGGTTGCAGCGGGGGTGCTGGGCGGAGTATCGACGGCTAGTGGCTAAAGTAAGTCCGGAGTTTGCTGCCATTATAGACCAAATTAGCCCAGATGCTAGCCATGCGTTATATTTGGCACGTTATAATTATGGCGAAAAACTGATTGAGGTGGGCACTAAATTTAATTTACCTTCTGGGGCGATGGGGGTAGCAGCTTTTGATAGCGGTCAATTTGACAATGGGGTAGTGCAAGATTTAGGCTATTCTTTCATGCCTTTTGCAATGACCATACATAATTGTTATGAATTGTATCTACAAGATGACGGTTATGTATTGCCGGTAAATATTTTTGTGCCAGGCAGTGTGTTCGGTATCTATGAAATTTTATCCGCTATCTGTGGTTGTAATGATTTAGCGCCAATTTGGAATATCGGTTCCGGACTGAATAGCGTTTGTTTGATGGGCAAAGCTAGTAACGCAGGCAAGCATCGTCAAATGTGCGTTGCATATGGTATGAACACGATACCACCTGCCGATCTTTTAAGCCAACGCTATACAATGTGGCAAATAGGCCGTAAAAGTGGCTGGTTTAGCGAGTTGTTAATTTTTGGTAAGCAGTGGCTTCAGCATGTGCAGGATATTAAATGGGCGCGATTTTATAATTATCTATTTAGCTTAGCTTGGACGCAAAACAGTAATAGCAGAAACGGACCACGACTAAGCAAAATGTTACTAAACAGCAAATATCCACAGTATCTCAGCGCGGTTGCAGAACGGATTATAATGAGCGCCTTTGATTATTATCCGGGTATGGCAGTGGTCAATAATCATGAAGAGCTGCTGCCAGCGCAATTTTTAGAGCACGCCTATTCAGAGCAGTATCAACTAGATTATGCGCCGGTTTTAATGGGGCCGTTGTTTTTAGGAGATGGTATCTGCCATGCAAGACGCGTTTACTATTCCGGTAATTATAATATGGCGGATTTTTGTTATGGCACCCAGCATTTTAACGTAAGCAATTACAATATTTTACTCAATTTTAAGGATCTTGATCAGCTGCATAATTTAATTAGCGGACTAAAGGTCTGCAACTTACTACCGGATAATACAATTATGATCGATGGGAATATGCGGGGTGACAGATTAGATTGCACTATTAGATTTTTTTATGGCGGCACTGCTACGACTACTAATCCGAAATTTCTAGCCAGTAACAGTTTAGCGCAATACGACTCAGAGTTGGCTAGTTTAATGCATGGTCGCTTTAAGGGGATGGGGTTGCCGACTTTATCAGTGTTTCTACGCAGTTGCGTCCAGATAGCCGTTTAATTCAACTAATTTAAAATAATTATTAGTTGAAATAGTTATTAATAGTTATTGGTTGAGTGGGTTTAGTTATGCGGCGCTGTTGTTTAACGTAAGGTTCATGGTAGCTACGGGCGATAATGGCCATGCCGATGCTGTTGAAGTGCGCAGTCGCTGGGTAAAGACTTACTATAGCTAGACTAAGAGTGTATTTTAACGGCAAAATATTGTAAACTTTAGTTATAGAAAGGATTATAAATGCCGGAACTACCAGAAGTAGAAAATGTTGCCCAGGGCTTAGCGGCGCAGCTAATTGGGCAGCGCTTATTGTCACTGCAGAGTAATGGGGTGCGGTTACGAGGCAATCTCTGTACTCTACTAAATGAACTGGCGACGGCTGGTGGCCAGGCGGTGAATTCTGATGTGCAACAGATCCTAGGTCAACCACTGCGTGCGGTGGGGCGGCGGGGCCGCTACATCATTTTGCAATTTGCAATGGTACAAGCGCTAATTATTCATTTAGGCATGACCGGACGCTGCTTAATTTTACCGCAGCAGGCGGATGCAACTATCAACCAGGCGCGAGCCGCGCAGCTGCTAGGCAGCACCCGTAATATCCATCTGCAATTGAGTTTTGAACGATCGGTATTATGGTATGATGACGCGCGTCGTTTTGGCGCTTGGGAGCTAGCGCAGGGGGAGGTATTGCAGCACCCTTGGCTGGCGCGGTTAGGGGTGGAGCCATTATCGGCCCGGCAACTGGCCGCGCTAAGTCCCATAGTGCAGCATTACGCTACCGCTCACTTGACCGCACGGCGATTGCAGCAGGCGGCACAGCCACGATACGCGATGCGTCATGGTCCACCGCTCAAACAGTTTTTAATGGATAATGCGGTGATAACGGGAGTAGGAAATATTTACGCCACCGAGCTACTCTTTGCGGCGGGGATTAATCCCTTGCAGCCGGCGGATACCCTTGCACTAGCGCAATGGCGGACCATAGTTACTAAATTACGCCAGTTATTGGTACAAGCGATCCGGGCGGGTGGATCCAGTGTGCGGGAGTACCGTCATAGTGACGGGAGTAGCGGACAGTTTCAAAAACAGCTGCTGCTTTATGGTCGTCCGGTAGGTTCCCCCTGCCCACGCTGTGCGATCGCTTTAGAACGAGTAATTATCGCGGGGCGGAACAGTCTATATTGCCCAGCTTGCCAGCCGCTGTTTGAAAATTTTGAAAATTTTGAAAATTAAGAGACGCACTAAACTTTATACAGCTTAGCTTGTATAGTAACAAATGGCTATGAGTGGGTTCGAACCACTGACCTCAGCATTATGAGTGCCGCGCTCTAACCAACTGAGCTACATAGCCTCCCAGGAGTTATTATGAAACATATCATATAGATACATTGCGCCATTCATCATAACGCAACAAGATTATGGCACATTTGAATACCAAAATCAACTCCAGTTATATTATTAATATATTAATTGCCACGAGCAGCTTATTCGCAGGATAACGCGTCGATCGGAGTTAATTTAGAAGCACGACGTGCGGGTAAATAACCAAAAATAATCCCTACCGCACTCGAGACCAGCAGCGCTACGCCCGCTACCGACCAGGAAAATTTCAGCTGTAGCTGCGAGTATGCGCTAGAAATTATGGTTTCTACTAGCCAGGCTAGTCCCAAACCTAGCAAACCGCCTAAGATACAGAGTATAATCGCCTCCAGAATAAATTGCAGCAGGACGTCATGGGTCTGGGCGCCTACCGCTAAACGAATGCCGATCTCCTTGGTGCGCTCGGTGACTGATACCAGCATAATATTCATCACCCCAATACCGCCAACCAGCAGCGAAATGGCGGCAATAGCTGAAATTAAAATAGTCATATTATTAGAGGTCTGCATGATAGTTTGCATAATACTTTCGCTGGTGGAGGTAAAAAAGTCTTTTACTCCGCCATGGCGCCAAGTTAGTAGTTTATGAATATTAGCCTCCGCCACGCTACTAGCTACTTTATCATCCAGTTGCACCATAATATAATTAAAAAAGCCCTGGCCTAGCAGCTTACGTCCCATGGTGGAATAGGGAATCCAGATTTCTAACTGATCGTTATGACCAAAAGGGCTATCTTTCGGTTGGGTTACCCCAATAATCTTACAAGGTAATTTCGAGAGGAAAAGTACCTTACCCAGCGCGATTTTACGCTTCTTAAAGAGCCGCTCATAGCTATTGCTATCGATCACCGCTACCTGATTATAATTTTGTGTGTCCAATCGATTAAACAGCCGCCCATGATCCAGTTTTAGGCCACGCAAGCGAAAATAATCCTGATCCACCCCATAAACGTTGGCGGTCAGCTCTTGGTTAGAATAGCGGACGGTAACTTTGCTGCTAAGCATCGGCGAAACGCTAGTTAGGTACGGCTGCCGCGCCAGCGCTTGGGCGTCCGCTTCTACCAGGGTTTCGATATTACCAGCTTTAACATCCCCCCAATCCTTACCCGGGAAAATAGCTACAGTGCGGTTTCCTAGAGCGGAAATATCGTTTAAAATACTCTTTTTGGAACTTTCACCAATAGCCACTACGGTTACCACCGAGGCGATACCGATAATAATCCCTAGCATGGTTAAAAAAGTTTTAACTTTATTACGTAAAATCCCCGGCAGGGCTAGGCGTAGCAGCTCCCCGAAAGCTAAGCAAAAATGGGGTCGCGAGAGACGGTGAGCGGGGGCAGGGTGGTTAGCAGCATTACTTATCGCAACATCGCTGCTTATCTTGTTAACCGGATTAGCTAAACGTGTCGGCGCTGTGTTTTGATTACAGTGATCGCCACTATCCGGGTCAGCAGTGCTATCGCCAATAATCCGTCCATCGCTAATAGTAACTCTTCTTTGGGCCATGGCGGCAATTTTGGGGTCATGAGTAATAATAATCACCGTAAAACCCTGTGCATTGAGCTGCTGCAGGAGCTGCAGAATCTCGCGACCACTAACGCTATCCAACGCCCCGGTGGGTTCATCAGCTAAAATTAGATCTGGGTGGTTAATTAGCGCCCGGGCGATACTAATCCGCTGCTGCTGACCGCCGGATAATTGATTAGGATAATAAGCCAGCCGCTCCCCTAGTCCGATCCGTTCTAGC
>CAVFMC010000015.1:10328-14105 GCA_963623565.1 Bacteroidaceae bacterium
GTTCTAGCAGCTGCCGAGCTTTTTGTTGCCGCCTGTGCAGCCCTACGCCAGCATAAATGGCTGGTATTTCCGCATTATGCAACGTGCTTAACTGATTAATCAAATGATAACGTTGAAACACAAAACCAATGCGTAGTGAGCGAATATTGGCTAGTTGATAACTGTTAAATTGACTTACATCCCGTCCTTCAAAGTAATAGCTACCGCTGGTGGCCAGATCTAAACAACCAATAATATTCATTAAAGTTGATTTACCCGAGCCAGAAGCGCCTATAATAGCTAAGAATTCTCCATGTTGTACGGTCAAATTGATCCCGTGCAACACTTTGGTACTAGCTAGTTGCGGATCAAACTGTTTAGTGATGTTATTAAGTTGGATTAACGCGGCCATCGTCTGTTTAGCGGATGATATATGGTGGATGCTATAACTTATCTCTCTTATCTCTTGGGGCGCCTGATCTATGATGTTGGGTTATTTTTTATTTTTTCATAACCTTACGTGCCGTGCGCCGTTTATCCTTCTCGCTGGCGTTGGTATCGCTGTTGCTGTTATCGTTATTACTTAAAATCACCTTTTCGCCCTTGCGTAGCCCTTTCAGAACTTGGATAAAATCATTATCCGTCTGACCCACCACTACTTCGCGTTGGTTTAAGGTATGCCAGGGTGTTAACACCGTTACTAGGTAACGATCGCCAGCTAGTTGCGCGCCCAGGGCATTCACCGGAATGGTTAGAGTATCGGGGGTAGTGCTCAAGATTACCGATACCTCTACGGTCATGCCTGGACGCAGTAGCCGCTGGCTATTGGCCACCTCAAACAATCCAAAATAATAGACTGCCGCATCAGAAAATTCATCGGTTTCACCGGTGGTGGGCGCCGGTTCAATCATCCGCAAAGTGCTGTAATAACGGTGATCCGGGTCACCAATAATACTAAAATAGACCTCCTGCCCCGGTTTAGCTTTAATTACTTCCGCTTCCGGAAGCTCCGCTTTAATGGTGACTTGGCTTAAATCTTGCAATACTAAAATTGAGCTGGCGGTTTGGGTGGAGACTACCGTTTGCCCCTCTTCGGTAATAATGTCGCTGACCATGCCATCAATAGGCGCCATAATTTTGGTATAGCCTAAATTAATCTGCGCGGTACTAAGATTTACTTTAGCCGCCTCTAGTTCTGCTTGCAGCGCGTCCAGCGTGGATTTGGCTTCGATATAGTTGGTTTTAGCCTCTTCAAAATTGCTCTCTGCTACTAGTTTCTTCTCCACCAGTTTTTGATTACGTTGATATTCATCCTGAGTAAATTTTAATTTGGCTTGGGCACCGACTATCCGCTCTTTCACATTACGAATTTGGGCTTGGCAGGAGAGTAGGGTATTTTGCTGCAGCGTGGGGTCAATTTCCGCCAGCAGCGAACCTTTAGTCACCTGGTCGCCCAGCTGAACATGCAGCTTTTGCAGCTGGCCGGAGACCTGGGCGCCCACTGTAACGGTTTTAAAAGCGTGCACTCGTCCTTCCGCAAGAATTTTAGTCACCAGGGTTTGTGAGGTGACCGTACTGTAGAGGTAATCCGCAGGGTTAACCAGCCTGTTAGTAAACGCGCCATAGCTACAGCTAATGATTAAGATTAGTAGCAACCGAATGCCTAACCGGTTAGATAAACCAGTCAATCTTTTGTTCATATTTTGCCTAAGCGACCTTCACTTTTTATCGTCGTTATCATTGTCGATTGTACTGTCCGTTGTGTTCGTGTGTTCGGTTCGTTTTCGATTTGTAGATCTTAGATTATAACGGTTAAAATGACAACTGTAAAGCGATATATTTTGCATTTTGGGCGGCCACGGTGATTGTTTTTTTGCATGGTTTGTCGTACAGTATAGATGTGGTGAAAGTGGAGTAAATATGCGGCGGAGAGCAGGGCGTGCGTCGCGAATAGTGGAAGATAGCAGTGGACTTATAGTGAGGCGTAAAATCATGGCGACAACTAGCAAAACAGAACAACCAAGTTATTCTAGTAGCAATCCTGGTCACGCTAACATCAATACGGAAATGAATATCGACGCTCAACCAGCTGGTCCATTACAGGGGGCAGCATTAGATAAAACCTACCGCTACTGGCGCATTCGCACCATGTACGCGATCTATATCGGTTACGCGGCTTTTTATATTACTCGCAAAAGCGTGACTTACGCGGCGCCGGAACTGATGGCCAATCTCTCTTTAACTACCGCCCAGATCGGTTTACTGGGCACCATCACCTATATCGCTTATGGGGTGAGCAAGTTTATTAGCGGGGCACTCTCTGACCGTTCTAATCCTCGTTATTTTATGTCGCTAGGGCTTTTTGCTACCGCCATCGCCAATCTGCTATTTGGTTTTAGTTCTAATTTTACCTTTTTTTGCTGGCTATGGGTAATTAACGGTTTTTTCCAGGGCTGGGGTTGGCCCCCCTGTTCACGTCTGTTAACCCATTGGTATGCTCGGCGAGAGCGGGGTTTGTGGTGGGGAATCTGGAATAGTTCGCATAATATGGGTGGTGCGCTGGCTCCGCTGGTAGCGATCGGTTGTATTAAATATTTTGCTAATAGCAGGATAGTCATTAATCTAAATAGTGTCAGGCGTTTTATCCCGGAGAGTTTGATCGGTTGGCTGGGGCTGGATCCAGTGGTAAGGGATCTGGCGACAACTAGCTTAGGCGGTGGGATAGAAACTAGACTGGGCGCGTGGCTAAGATCGTCGCTGGGGGCACAACTAGCGGATTCGGGGGTATATTATTGGGTGCTAGATTCCTGGCGGCTAGTGATGCTGATTTCAGCAGTGGTGGCGGTGCTAATCTCTATATTTCTCTTTAATCGATTGCGTGACGTACCAGAATCGCAGGGTTTACCACCGATTGAAGAGTATAAACATGAAGCCAGCGGGGAGGAGATTGAGCGACAGCTGAAAGAATCAGCTCATCTGACGGTCTGGCAAAATTTTATGCGCTATATCCTCAAAAATCGCTATATTTGGCTACTGGCTTTTGCTTACGTCGCGGTTTATGTGGTGCGCACCGCGTTTAACGATTGGGGCACCATCTACTTTAGCCAGCATGGCTTAACTAACGAGCAGGCACGCCAGTGTATGGCAATGTTTGAGATTGGAGGGTTTGCCGGTGGACTGCTGGCAGGGTGGTTTTCCGATCGCTTTTTTCAGGGGATGCGAGGGCAGATTAATTTCCTTTTTTGTTTAGGAGTGTTAGCTGTCACCGTGATTTTAATCCTATTTAATATTAGTCATTATCATTTTCCTCTGGCGGTGTTGCTTTCGACGGGAGTAGGTTTCTTTATTTTTGGCCCCCAAATGATGATTGGCGTGACCGCGGCGGAGCTATCGCATCGGGAGTCAGCTGGTGTTTCCACCGGTTTTGTGGGACTTTTTGGCTATTTAGGCGCGGCGCTGTCCGGTTACCCGATTGGCTGTATTATCAAGTGCTACGGTTGGCAGGGTTTTCTGATTACTTTAGTGGCTTGCGCGGTCTTATCGACCCTGTTGTTGATGCCACTAATTCATGTTAAGCAGCGACAGGGATAAATCTGCTGCAGTGACGCAACGAACGGCTGTTTGCTGCGTGTACCGCCGCCACCAACCAACAGCCGAAATTAACCGTTATTGAACAAGATTATTTTAATAACCAATCAATAAATTCTCGTACTGCGCCATCGCCGCCTACTTTCTGGCTGATAAAATCAGCTAGCGCTAGGATCTCAGGCACCGAATCGCGTGGGCAGCCTACTAGTC
>CAVFMC010000016.1:0-13128 GCA_963623565.1 Bacteroidaceae bacterium
CAGTATATATACTGCGCCGATAACAATCTAACCAGTCGCGTTGTTCTAAAAACGCCTTAAAAGCCGCATGAGCTTGCACTACACACTGGCAATAACGCCCTCTGGTATGGGTAATGCAATACTTATGCTGCAGCCGGTGAGTCACTAACACCGCATCAAGATAAGTGATTCGACCGGCACAAACTAAAGCGGTGTGGTTCAAGAATAGGTCATTACAACTTCGTAAAGTTTGGCAGCGCAACTGATACTGCTGCAGCAAAGCCCTCTTATAGCACTTAGTAAAAATATTAGGATAAGTCAATTGAAATAAACACGTGCTCAGTTCTATCGGGCTAAAAACGGTCCGATCTCTAGGCAGCAAATCTACTCGCAATCCTTCACTCCTGCCATACTGCTCGTCCTGCTCTAAATAGCGTTGAAATTTAAATAAGCATAGATCAGCATCCACCGTAGTAATCTGCTGATACAGTTGACTTAACATCTCTAGGCAGACCCAATCATCGGCATCCACAAAACTAATATAATCTCCGGTGGCTACTGCCAACCCAACATTGCGAGCAGCACCAGCACCAGCGTTAGGCTGCCGGAGTAAAGTAATTCGTGAATCGCGAGCTGCGTAAACTTGCAAGATTTGGTAGGAACGATCGGTAGAACCATCATCTACGCAGATAATTTCAATGTCGGTTAAAGTTTGATTAACCACACTGTCTAAACATTGACGCAGGTAGGGTTCAACGTTGTAGACCGGGATAATTACACTGACTTTAGGCATGACGCCACCCCCAGCTGAGGTATGGCGCCTGTAATTGCTCGGCGTTAAAGGCGCTTATTACTTGACAAGCTACAGCGCAGCCAAAAGTCGGTCTAGCGTGGCTGTTCTTTATCCTTGGCGGCTTGGGGGGGGGGGGAGCAAGGGTAGCTGAATTAGCTAGCGACACCGGTACTGGAACCGCCCTGCCCTGCTCTACCGCTTCAATATGCTCTAACAGTGCGTTATGGATGCGGAATTTAATTTTTATGCCCAAAAGCGTCAGCACCTTATATAGCCTACCATTTGTATACTGATCACGAATAGCAAAGAGCCGTTCTAGCCAAGAGCGCTGGCCAAAAACCGTTGCTCCCCCAAACTGACGATAGTCGATCAGTAATAACTTTAATTGATCCAATTGCTTTGGGTCAAAGAGACTATAATCTAATTCTGCATGACGTTGAGCGGCCTTGAATTCCCGATGAAACATCCGCAAAAAAGCTGCTTTATACTGCGGATCCAACCGGTTGTACTTCCAGATATAGCTGCCGAATTTACGTAGCCAGTATACCCCGCTATATTTCTGCAACAGCCCCGGCTGACTGCTCAGCAAACGACGAATAAAAGCATACTCCTTTTGAATAGCAAACAGCTGACCTTTATTATTACGGGACGAGGTAGGATTATCCTGACGATAGATATAAAATGCTTGATTACAAAAATAACCTCTAGTGGCCCATACGTAAGTTTGAAAATAAAAACCGGTATCCTGATAACTAGCGCCTGGGGCAGGGTTATGATGAATCTGGTGCTGCTCAATAAAGCTTCTCTTATAAATTCCAGTCCAAGTGTTAAAATAGGGAAAATGAAAAGGGGTGAGGTCCTGCTGTAAATCAATTACCCGATTATAGTAAGTGCTATTAGTGGCTAATCGAGTTAAACAATTTTGCTCCCCATCACGACTATAAAAATCCGACTTAATCCAATCCACCTGGTGCTCTTGCGCTTTTTGATGCAGCACCTCATACATCTGGGGCAGAATATAATCGTCCGACTCCACGATCCCAATATATTGCCCAGTAGCTAAGCTAAAACCTTGGTTCATGGTATCCCCATAACCGGTATTAGCTTTATGGATCACCCGAATCCGTGGGTCGCGGGCGGCATAAGCATCTAAAATCGCCGGACAGCCATCGGTGGAGCCATCATCCATGCAGATGATCTCAATCTCCCGCAAAGTCTGGTGAATTACGCTATCTAAACACTGCACTAGATAGGACTCCACATTATACACCGGAATCACTACCGAAACCTTGGGGGCTACCTGCACCGCTGGACTTCTCATATCTGCTATCTAATTTGCCTCTTTTTTATAAAACGTTATTACAATATTACTACTCGCCCGCCGGCTCATTCTATAAATTAAAAAGCTGGGGGGGGGTTGTCAAGCACATTGAACGCTAGCACTCGATGTTCGATTATCAATAGTGGTGCCCTAGCGTAAAGGCCATGCTATCACTACACTGCAACACATTCTGTAACCAAATCACCTGCTGCGCCTCCCCTTGCATCGCCACTAAATCAAAGCGTAGATCCCAGCTATCAAACTCCGGATGGCTGGCGCAAAAACAGCCAGCTGCCCGCAACCAACGGGCGCGTTTAGTCGGCCCTACCGACTCGATAGCGTCCCCCCAGCGGCGACCAGTGCGGCGGCGCACTTCGACAAAAATTAGCCAGCACGCCTGTATAGCAATAATATCGACCTCGCCGCCAACACAGTGATAATTTTGATAGATAAGCTCTAGACCCTGCCGACGCAAAAACTCTGCCGCCCGCTGCTCGGCCGCTCGCCCCCGCTGCCATCCTGTATCAGTCATAACAGTTCTATTAATCGTAATCGATCCGTTCTAAACGACCCTTTCGCACCCGCCACCAATCCAATTGACGCCAAATGAGATTATTCTCTAACAGCTGAATACGGCCACTAGCCCCCTGCCAAACTTGCGCCGGGTGCCCTATTAGCTGATAAAAATGGTTAGCTGCCCAATAAGCATCCGCCCCCATAGCATACAACCGCCGAGCCAGGCTACTGCCGCTACGCCCGCTCCCGCGCCCGATTTCGTACTTGCCGCCACCTGGCGTACCCGTATTCGCTCCCGCCCCCGACGACGCCTCGTGCTCCGCTGGCCATAATGCCGGCCGCACTGCAAAGGGCATATCCAAAAATTCTAGTCCTTCTAGATCCGCTAAATTTAAACTCAAATCATAACTACTCGACGGTGCTAGCAGCGGCCGATCCTCTAGATAATAAAAACGTAGTAGCGGCACCAGTTGCGCGGTAGTTGACGGTTCAGTTAGCAGTACCACCGCCTCTAGATCCTGTCGCGCTAGCGAGCTGGCACCATTTTCACGCTGACTATTGAGCTTACGTCGCAACTTGCTATCACATAAACTAGCGTTAGCGTCCTTGGATAAAAAGCGGCAGATCTGCTGTGAGAGGTTAGCTTTTTTACGTAGCATTAAGCTACTAATTTGCGGCTGGCCACTACCTAAGGCCGATACACCGGATGCGCCGCCACTTACCCCCAGTAAGCTCTTGCCCCCCAGCGAATGCTCTCTCCCTAGCTGCATTTGCAACAGTCGCCAGAGATGTTGGCTATTTTTGCTCTCATCCACCACCACCGCGCATTGACTATAGCCCTTCCGCCGCAGACGATCCACTAGCTGCCGCAACTCGTTCTCCGGGGCAATGCCAAAGTAATAGAGATTAGTCACCGGGGTATACTGCGCCAATGGTTGGTTGTTAAGCGCCAGCACCGGAATAGCTAGCTGTGGTACCGCGCTAATCCCGGCGATCTCCAGTTTGGTTAATGGCCCGATACAACACCACGGTAGCGGCACTGGAGCTATCTAAGATCTGCAGCTGCTTTTGTTCGCTAACACTCGAGATTACCCAAGGCGACGGCGGATCCGATTCACGCCGCGCCTCGCGGCCCACTTCGGCATAAAAACGGCCTTGCACCCCTTGATAGACCTGCTCAGCCTCACGACTCCATTTACCATGCAGCGGCAGCATAAGCGCCACTTTTTGGATTTTATCGTCGAGCGCCACGCCTCGCGGCCCGGCACCCTCTCGGCTCAGCAGGCTACAACCGGTTAACTGTAGGCAGATGGCGATTAATAGTAAGGACAAAAGCAGCCACAGTCTAATATCCTGCCAGATAGCGCATTTGGATATTGTTCCTGATCTAGCCAGTCTAACTCGCCCGTTCATACTTGCTATGTTTTCTTATCTATTATCTAATTTTTAAAGTCGCCAGTCCCAACAGCACTAACACACAGGTAATCACCCAAAAACGTACAATAATTCGTGGTTCTGGCCATCCCAACAGTTCTAGATGATGATGCAAAGGCGCCATCTTAAAAATTCGGCGACCACGCAGCTTAAAACTGGCGACCTGTAAAAGTACCGACACCGTTTCGGCTACCATCACCCCAGCCATTAAAATTAACACTAACTCCTGCCGCACTAGAATAGCCACCAGGCCCATCACCGCCCCCAATCCCAAGGAACCAATATCCCCCATAAAGATCTGCGCCGGATAAGTATTAAACCATAGAAAACCTAAACCGGCGCCCACAATGCTGCTGCAAAAGATCGCCACCTCCCCCACCCGGGCGATATAGGGAATAAACAGGTAATTAGCAAATTCACTATGGCCACTTAAATAACAAAACACCCCTAGCGCCGCCATAATCAGCACCAGCGGCATAATCACCAGCCCATCCAGCCCATCGGTTAAATTGGTGGCGTTACTGCTACTCACCATTACTAAAGTAGTCCAGATAGGAAAAAAACCAACCAATGGCAGCGCTACTCGCTTAAAAAAAGGCACGACCAGGGCCGTTTCTTCCGGTGTACGCACCGTTAGCCAAAGTAATAGCGAGATCACGCCCGCGGTCGCAATCTGCAACAAAAACTTCTGTTTACTACTTAGCCCATCCGCCTGGTGCCCTTTGACTTTCAAATAATCATCTAAAAAACCGATGCCACCAAAACCTAACATAGTTAAAATTAGCAACCAGATATAACTATTAGTTAAATCGGCGCAGAGTAGCACCGCGAGCAGTACCGTACTAATAATTAGTGTTCCGCCCATGGTAGGCGTACCAGTTTTCACCAGGTGGCTTTGCGGCCCATAAGCGCGCACCGTCTGTTCCACCTGGTGGCGCGTTAGATGGCGAATGAGCCAGGGACCACAGAGCATCGACCCCACGATGGTGACCAGAGTGGCGATAATAGCACGAATGGTCAAATATTTAAACACTGCGCAGACTAGAAACTGTTTAGCTAGCCAGACTAACATCGATTTTAGCCCCTATCTAGATTTATACCATTTATTTGGTGGATTTGCCTGATCATTTCGTTATTTACCGCTTAAAATATTATAGGTATAACTACGAATCAACTGCCGATGCTCCCGATGCCGCTTAAGCGCCAGTTGAATTAGCCGATCCACCAGCTGACCGAAACTGATACCTTGATAATCCCAGAGATAAAAGGCTAATGAACCAGGAATGGTATTGATTTCGCATAAATATAATTGGTATTTCTGCTCATCCCAGAGATAATCCACCCGAATCACCCCATTGCAATCCAGTTTATAAAACACTTTAGCGGTCAGTGCTTTAATCTCCCGGGTCAGTTCACTACTAATTTTGGCCGGTATCTCCCGCTGGGCGCTATTCATCCCCCTTTGATTAAGTTTGCTACCGGTAATCTGTGCTGGCTGTTGCGCCCCTAATTTACCAGTTTTCAAACCGCCGCCGCCTTCCTGTTTGCTACCACCACCCCGTTGATATTTATCTTGATAGGTCTGAATCGCCCCCTTAAAGAGCGGCTCTTCACAAACCGAAGTAATCACCTCTTCCCGATCCCCCAGCGCCGCGCAGTTAATTTCGCGTAGATGGGTAACTTTTGGCTCAATTAACACTTTATTTGACAGCCGGGCCACCAGATCCACTGCTGCCTCCAGTTCTGATTCATTATTGACCGCTTGCACTCCGACACTGGAGCCTAAATCGGCTGGCTTGACGATCAAGGGATAACTAAATGTTTCGCCTCGCTGCTGTTGCAGCGTGTGCAGTTCCTGATAGATCTCATCTTTAGCCTGCAGCCAGCGATAGCTATAAAACCAATAATCCTCTACCACCGGCACGCCGATACTACGCATTGCCCATTTAGTAGCTACCTTATCCATACCAATCGCCGAGCCCAACACGCCGCAGCCTACATACGGCACCCCCAGCATTTCTAACAACCCCTGCAGCGAGCCATCTTCACCGCTCGAGCCATGCATGATCGGTAAAATCAGATCTAGCTCTAGCTGACGCGCTGCCTGCCAAAAATGGTTTGGCTGCAAAATTAGTCGCGGATGTTCGGCGTCAAAGAGTACACTGACCCGCCGCGCCTGAGCCAGCAGTTCGGGTAGCTGGGCAAAATGCTCCACCTGCTCCATCCCCTGGCCACTGTACCAACTGCCATCTTTAGCAATATAAATCGGAGTCACGCTATAGCGTGCACGATCCACCGCAGCGATCACCTGCATGGCGGTAATGACAGAGATCTCATGTTCCACACTTTTGCCGCCAAAAATAACCCCTAACCGTATTTTCATATACCGTACTGCATGTAATCAATAATTATCGTTTATAAATTTATAAATTTCATACTTAATAACCGCCCCGTTGTACCATCACGGAGTTTCATAATCATCGGTCAAATCATTAGCGATCAAGATTAGATCCCCATCGCGCACTAGCTGCTGCAACTGCTGCTGCGCCTGCGCGAAATGATCCTCTGTCACATATTGCGAGGTTGGATACTGCGCTGCGTTCAGACCTGCCAGCCAAGCGTCTCGATTATAACGTCCCACCAAGATAATATAATCACAGACCTGCGCCGCCGCTACCGCCGCTTGCTGATTATAATACGCCTCCTGAGTACCCAATTCAATCATCCCGGGGGTGATTAAAATCTTACGCCGCTCCGGGAAAAAAGCTAATACCGCCAGCGCTTGGCTAAAACCCACTGGATTGGCATTATAACTATCATCCAAAATCAAAATGTCGCCCTGCGCACTACGCTTAAGTTCCAAGCGATGGGGAATCGGCGCCACACAAGGCAGGGCAGCGGCTAACTGTGGAGCGGTCATACCGATTTCACTAGCTGTCGCTAGCGCTGCCACAATATCATATAGATTGTTGCGCCCCAGCAGTTGAGTGTGAAAGCGGGGAGCTTGTGGCTGCTGGTGAATACAAAGTTGAAAACTGCTACCGTTAGCATCAGAAGCGATCTTGGCTAAATAATAATCAGCCGCCGAATTCTCCAGTGCAAAGGTGACCACTCGGAAATTATCGCTGGCCTCCGGACGCGCCTGCCGAAGCGCTGCCGCCCGCTGCTGTGCCCAAGCTAAGAGCGGCTGCGAATGGGGGTCATCTAAATTAAAAAACGCCACTCCACCGATCTCCGGCAACGCATCGATCAGTTCATATTTAGTCCGTTGCACCCGCTCGAGGGTTTTGAAATACTCCAGATGCTGCTCGCCAATAGCGGTAATTAACCCTAGCCGTGGATGCACCAGCTTGCATAACTCCCGAATATCCCCTGGTAATCTGGCGCTTAGCTCGGCGATAAACAGCTGATGAGTAGGGCGTAGCTGGGAGCGGATTAATTTAGTAATCCCCATTGGGGTATTACAGCTGCCCGGAGTTGATAAAGTTAGGAAACGATGACTCAGTAGGCTATTTAAAATAGTTTTAGTGGTAGTTTTACCAAAACTACCAGTGATGGCAATGGTTTGCAACGCTGCTACCGGAGCAGCAGCCAAGCTGGCTAGTCGCCGCTGCGCATCACTAAAATAATAACGCTGAATCAGTTCTTCTAGCGGTTTTAATAAGTTGTTAAGTAATAAAATCCAGACTGGTAATCCTAGGGCGTAGGCGGTTAGGATAACAATAATATAACTAAGCAGCTGCCACGGCGGTCGAACGCAGAGTGGCGCGGCATACGCCTGCGTCCAGAGCTGCCAACAACTAAGATATAGTAGCGTCGAGAGTAGTGCGTAGCCGGCGATCAAGCGCCAGATTCGCGGCGTGAAAACAAAGGGTTTTTTGATGGGCGCCGAGTGCTGGCCGCACAGCCAGAGGTGGCTGAAAGCCAGTAGCGCCATCAGTAGCATCAACCTGGTGGAAGGCACGCAGAGAGCGAAGAGAGCTAACAGGGGCTCCAGATAGGGCCACCGCCAGAGTTGCCGCGGGTGGCACCAGCACCAATAAGCATAGCGCCCGGAATAATAGGCGTTAAGTTGTAACATATGCAACAGCTGACGTGTGCGCTGCCAACTAACGCTAGCGTGCAACAGCAGAAGCAGTATTAACCCCCACAAATGAAATTTATTCATCAGGACTATTTATTATTTATATGACTAGTGCTCATTACTTATTACTTGCAACTGGTTGCTAATTAAGGACACGACTTGGATAATGAGCTCCGCGTTGATTAACGGATCATGGCCCACTTGGGGCAGTACCACTAGCCGCGCCTGCGGTAGCTGCTGGGCCATTAGTTGCCCTTGCGCTAATGGCGTGGCGCGATCCTGTTGCCCCCAGATTAGTAACACTGGTAGCAAGACGCTAGCTAACCAACCACTAACATCTTCCGCCACCACTCGCACCAAAATCTGCCGCAGTAGCCCCGTGGCGGCATTATAATCGTCCGAACCAAAACGTTGTCGCCACCGTGCTAGCGCCGCATCGGTCCGCCATAGCTGCCATCGGCCGCCAAGTTCAATGGCACAGCGCCAGCCTTTAGCTAGCAACGATCGCAACCGCTGCCGGATGGTGGGTGTTGTTTTAATCCCAGCGCTATCTAATAAAATTAGCTGCCGGATCGCTGCTTGACGATGATTTTGCATTAGCCACCGAACTAGATAGAGTGCTACTTTCCCCCCAAAAGAGTGGCCCAGCACCACCCAACGCCCAGTAGGTTCCAGCTCTTGCATCCAGTCAGCTAAAAAGTGCGCATACTCCTCCGAGCCCCAGGCCGTTTGGGGCGTAGAACTTAAACCAAATCCGGGTAGATCTACCGCATAAAATTTATAGCGACCCGCGCTACGCTGCGCTAAACCGTCGACCAGCGGCTGCCAATAACTAGCCTCGCGCCCCCAACCATGCAGCAACAGCACTGGTTGGGGCCCGCTTCCGGTCACCTGATAATGAAAATGAACACCCGCCCTGATAATTAGCATAAAATTAGTATAAGAAGAATAACAATCGTATTAGTTACGGGCCATGCTAATATAAATCAACGTCAGCATCATAAAGATAAACGCTTGGATGGCGATCACTAGCAGATGAAAAATCGCCCAGGCGCCCCCCACCGGCCATTGCGCCCACCAGGGCAGCATAGCGATTAACAGAAAAATTAGCTCCCCAGCAAACATATTACCATATAAACGCAAAGACAAGGAGAGCGGACGCACTAGCTGTTCGAGTAGATTAAAGAGTAAATTAAAGGGAGCTAGCCACACTCCAAACGGCTCTAACAGCAACTCCCGCACGATGCCACGGGGGCCTTTGCGGTACCATAGATAAGCGTTGCAGATAATAAAAATAGTCAGCGATAGCGCAAAAGTGCAATTAGGATCATCGGTTGGCACCACCCGAAAATCATGCAACAATAAGCGTGGTACCAGATCCACTGGTAGCAGATCACAGGCGTTCATCAATAAAATCCAACCGAAGCTGGCGATCGCCACCGCCAGCGCAAAATCATCCTGTTCCCCCAGGGTGTCGCGGGTCAACTGCGCAATTGCTTCATAGGACATTTCAACTGCGACCTGTAACTTGCCGGGCTGTTGCTGTTTAAAACGGTGGACCACCCAAGTAAACAATGCTAACAGCAACACGGCCGCGACCAGGCTTGCTAACATGGTGTCCAGATGCAACGTCCAAAAGTCGCTGCTCTCGCTGAATTTCCATTGTCTAAGATTAAAGCTCCAATGCGCCAGATGCGCTTTCACGTAGGCCTCTTTGGCCGGGTGTAGAAACTGATTAATGCCAATCATGAAATGGAGCTGGTCTACGTACTAAACTAGTTTAGAGAAGCGTTAACTCCTGCATAATTTGTCGCAATAAGCTGGCGGTAGCCGTGCTGGCCGGCACCAAGGGCAGCCGCAGCTGATTCTGCAATAAACCTAATTGACTCATGGCACACTTGACTGGAATAGGATTACTCTCTACGAAAAGCGCGCTAAAGAGTTTCAGTAGTCGCGCATGCCAATAACGTGCTTGAGATAAATTGATCTGCGACGCAGATTTAATGGCGGTCGAACCGGCGGTATGGCGTGCGTCATCGGGTACGCTAGCTAGCTGCGCAGCATTCTCCTGATGCACGGACGGCAGCAGCGCATGCACCAGCGCCAGCATCTCGTTCGGCACTAGATTCGACGCCACACTGATCACTCCACTAGCCCCGGTAGCCATCAGCGCTAAGGTCATCCCATCATCCCCTGAGAGCAGATCAAAACCGGCGGGCGCTTGAGCCAGAATTTCGCTGCATTGTGAGTAATTTCCAGACGCCTCTTTAATCGCTACGATCTGCGTCGGATAGCGCTGTGCCAACTGCAGGGCAGTCGATGCTGATAAATTCACTCCGGTACGCCCGGGCACATTATAGAGCACCAGTGGCTGCTGCGCGCTGGTAGCCTGCGCTAGTAGACTAAAAAACTCCAGCAGCCCCGCCTGGGTTGGCTTACTGTAGTAAGGGGTCACCACCAAAAAACCATCCACCGCCAAATTTTGATAACGTTGGATATTTTCCAACACGGCAGCGAGGCAATTAGAGCCCACCCCCACTAAAATCGGCACCTGACCAGCATTTTCTACGATGGTAATTTCTAGTAGCTGCTGCCGTTCGGCTAAACTTAAACAGGCGGTCTCGGCGGTACTCCCTAGCGGTACTAAAAAATCGATCCCCGCCGCTAGCTGCCGCGCTACCAGCTTCTTAAAACATGCAAAATCCACTTCCCCCTGTGACGTAAAAGGGGTCACTAGCGCGGTCCCGCAACCACTAAAGCGTTTAGTCATCGCTCCTCCGCATTAATACGCTTATAATATAATTTTTCTATAATATACTGCCACCTAGTCTCCCGCTTCTAATATCTGCTCGTGGATCCTACAATTTAGCCCCGGGCGGCAGAATGGAAATCCGCTGACTATCCTCCGTTCGCGCCGGGAGGCGTTTCGCGCTCGTCGATTGAGACGGTACGGGCTCAGATTTAGCAGGCTGCCGTTGCCCATGCTCCAGTCCCGGTCCCGGCTGTTGCTGGCGCGCCGCTTGAGGGATTGGATAGCTGTTACCAGCAATCGGCTTTAGCCCCCGTGGTTCCCGAAATTGATGCTCTGCAATAACGCGCTGCCCCAGCGTATGCGGATCTTTTTTCACCGCATAATAACCGCGCCCCACGCAACCAGTTACAGTTGCTAGTAGCGCAGCCCCACCGCCGATTATTACTCCCGCACGCATCAACCGCAATGCCGATGCTATCTGTTGTTCTTTCACCGCGCACCTATTTTCAATCTTAATGATCACTCTTATCTATGCTATCTGCTAGATTAACTATCCTGTCACCAAAAAGCAAACTCTGCAACCAATTGCATTCTTAAAATGGGATATCGTCGTCAAAACCATCATCTAGCGCCGCGGTATCCGGCATTGCCGCACCGCTACCCCCTGCTGCTTGCGTGGCTGAACCGGCAGCATGCGACCCGCCACTCACGCTACTGCCACTACTACTAGTGCCACGCGCCGCCCCCGTGCCGCCATAGTTCTCGCTCAACTCCGCCGCTGCTGCTGTCCCCTTGCTATCCAGCATCTGCATATCACTGGCTACCACTTCGGTGGTATAACGCTCCTGTCCATTTTTATCCTGCCACTTACGAGTCCGCAGCGAACCTTCAATATAGACTTTCGACCCTTTATGCAGCCATTCGCCAGCCACTTCCGCTAGCCGCCCAAAAAATACCACGCGATGCCATTCGGTGCGATCCTGCATCTCTCCAGTCTGTTTATCCTTCCAGCTATCGCCGGTGGCTATCGACACCGTGGTTACCGCAGTATTACTAGGCGCATACCGCACTTCCGGTTCATTACCTAAATTACCGATCAAAATTACTTTATTGATACCCCGTGCCATCGTTCTCTCCCGTGTATGTTACTTCTATTTCTACATTAATCTACATGCAATGCGCTATTACTACCTAATATGCCGCTTTTCCACCGTTTTTGCAACCGGTATAAAGCCACATTATCCGCCTAACCATTCTCTATTATAAATCCGTAATTAACCCGTTGGTAATTCGCCAGCTTTGACACTCATCAGCCGGATAGAGCGTCTTTAATTCCTGCGCCGCCGCATTATCCGCATCCACCACGAGTGATTTTAAATTGGTAATAAAAAATTGGCTCTGTTCACATGGCAGCTGAGCCAACTGCCGCAGTAAATGCTGATAATTAGATTGATCCAGTTCGGACGCCGGGTCATCAATCAGGTATAAACAGTTCCGTTGCGCACTCTGGTAGAGCAGCAACCCCTGCAGCAGCTGCAGAGTAAAAGCCAGCAGTTTTAATTGCCCACGCGAATAACTATCCCGCACATTGTGACCGTTGGTCAGCGTAATGGTCCAATCCGCCCGCTGCGGTCCCACCGTACTATAGCCTAATTTAAGATCTGAGGCGCGCGCCCGCTCTAACGCTTCGGCTAGCGTCAACTGTGTATCCGGCCAACCGGGATAAAAACTTAACTGGAGCGTCTGATTAGTCGCCGCCGCCGTATCCAACGGTAGAGACAGTGGCGACCAACTAGCCAACAGTGCGTTAAAAGCTTGTAGATACTGCCGACGATACTGGTTAAGCTGATTTCCAGTCTCCACAAAAGTCTGATCCCAACTACGTAACGCTGCTGCATGGGTATGCTGATGTAGCGCTAAATTACGCTGTTTAACAATTTTCATAAACTGCCGCCACAAATTAATAAATTCCGGCTGTTGATGAAACAGGCCCCAGTCCATAAAGCGGCGTCGGTACACCCCAGCATCGGTAAGCAAGCGATAGCTGTCATAATTTAATAATTGCAACGGTTGCAGCGCTGCCAACTCCGCTTGACTAGCCGCATTCTGCCCATTGACCCGGTTAATGGCCGCCGCATGCAGCGACCGCTCCATCCCCAGCTGCCACGCACCCGCCTCATTCTGCAGCCGGCCCGCTACGCTAAAATGATCCTGCTGATAACAAATAATCCGATTCAATCGATGGGCAC
>CAVFMC010000017.1:0-12904 GCA_963623565.1 Bacteroidaceae bacterium
CAACAGACCAGCTAGTCCTAGTGTCAATAAAACCGGCAGCGTGATCAGCTTAACATCTAAATAACCACTATCTTCGACGTTAAACGCAGTCATACGAAATATTATTTCAAAAGATATGTCGTTCTCTTTTTAGTTATAACTACGGCTTATAAACTCTTTTCATCCAAATAAATCACCGCATTCTCAGTAATCACTAGACCCGGCTTAGTTTTAATCTTTAACACTCGACCGTAACCAGGTAGCCAACTACCGACTTTCACACTCACCATGGCACCACGTTGATCCTGCAACCAAGCACGATTCGCACTAATTCCATAAACTACGTAATTAAACCGTTGCCGCACCCGCATAGCGTTCTGGGCGGTCTGCAACGCCTGCTGCCACACTTCGTTCATATTCAGTAATAGTTGCCTCATTTCTTTCGTCTGTTGCTGTTTAAGCGCGCTGTCCTGTTTTAAAGTCGCCAGTTCAGATAAAGAATATTCCGCCGCTCGCTCCAATACCGATACCCGTGCATCAACCGCGGCATCGCCGCCGTTAGCGTTAGTCGCTACCCTACTCTCGGCTACTGCTGGCAGCCTAACGCTATTAGCATCCATATTACCTAAATTTAGTACGTCATTTGGCGCAGTAACCGTCGTGGGTTCCGTTACCTGGGATCCTACATCGCGCCGCTGATAGATCTCCCAGAGCTGCATCGCGCCATACAACATCAAAATACTGATTAATAATAAAATAATCCGGATTATTTTCGATTGTAATAAATCTTTAAGGCTATGGATGGCACGCACGCGGCCAATTAGCTGTTCTTGAATAAGCTTACACCATAGATAATCTTTAACAAAAATCTTCAGATTATTAATTTTAAATAAACTTAGTAAATTAGTAGCGCCGGATAGTCGAGAGACGATGGCCGTGCCAGTTTCTAATGACGCAGCGCTAGCATCAGTGTTATAGCTAGAACGTTTACTACCACCACCGCCCTCCCCATTTCGGTTCTCTGCGGCACGACGACTTTTATCGTGGGCGTAAGCTTGCTCCGAAACTACGCCGCTTTCAAAACGGTACTCTCCATCCTGCTGCAACAAGATCTTTTCGTCATCACTCATCATTTGCCATCACCCTCCGGTATCGCCAAATCCGCCATTAACAAGATCCCGATACCCATACCCGCATAAGCTTTGACTGTGGGCGGAGTATTAACTAGCGAGGAGGTCGCCGAACCTACCTTATCCGCCATTTTACCTAAAGCTACCACCCCCTTCTCTTTCCAGGTGAGAGCGGGAAAAGTTTTGGTCATCCCACTAATAGTGGTTTGAATAGTGGATCCGGCGTTGGAGAGTGCTTCGCCTAACCCGCTTAAAAAGCTGGAAGCTAAGAGGGTACCGTAACGCAATAGATAGTGATGGTCCACATCCGAAGCCAACACGGTGCGTGCGGTATCTGGGTCGATGGCAACCGCATTGAGCGAGATACTATTACGTAATTTGGGCAGACTTAGCACCGAAAATTGCACTAAAAGGTGATCATCTACCCGCCTAAAATTGCCCAATAATTTACCCCCTTTGAGCGCACCTTGAACAATGGTAGCCATCACCGGGGTGCTCTCATCGGAGTTGATTTCGGTATCCAATGTTGCAAACATAATACTACCGGCCTTTAAGACTTCTCCTGTTAGCGTGGTATTAGCTGTTACGCCCGCTGCCGCCCCCGCGCTAACCGTTCCCATAGCGCCACCACCTCCCCCGAGCACTGCACCGTTATCCGCTTCTCCTTGCACAAACTGCTGCCGAGCATTAGGCGTCCAGCTACCAAATAGTTGATTAGCTTGGGACACCATGCTATTGAGTCGTTTCTGTTTATTATAGGTAGTTTCCTCTTTCTTGCTATCACCTTCAAGGCCACTGGTAATCTGGCTATATAGCGATGTATCTTTCTTAGCTAGTTCCTCAGCCACTCGTTGAACATCGCTGACTTTAGTTATATCCGCTCCTAATTTTGCCAGTTCTTCGGCAGCTACCCCCGAATCTAACAGCTGTTTCACCGTCGCACCAGCCTTTAATAACGCCGTCGGTGAGACTCCTGCTTTCAGGAGTTCTGCTGGGGTTACCCCCGCTTTTAGTAGTGCCGCTGGCTGTGCTCCGGCTTTGATCAGCTCGGCCGCCGACACCCCATTGTTCAACAGTTCATTTACGCTGGCTCCAGCGGCTAGGAGTTCCGCGGGGGTGACTCCAGCTGCCATCAGTTGTTTGACGCTAGTCCCAGCATCCAGGAGCTCCTTAGGGGTAAAGCCCATAGCCAACAGCTCTTTAGCGGTCATTCCGGCCGCCATCAGCTGCTTCGCATTGCATGCTAGTTTCTTAAGTTCCGCCAGCGATGCCCCCGACTGTCGCAGCGCCTTAAGATTTTTAGCACTGCACTGCTGTGAGTTGGTTTTTAATAAAGCACGATTGATCTCTTCTGCCTTTACTCCCGCACGACGTAAATCTTGTGGACCAGCCCCCGCTGTTAACAACTCTTCCGGACTAAATCCAGCTTTGGCTAGATCTTGTACGCTAGCGCCCGCGGCTAATAGCTCTTCGGCACTAAAACCGGCGGCTTTTAACTCAGCCAAAGAAACCCCAGCACTGCGCAAACATTTAGCGGAATAGCCGCTGCGTTTTAACTCCGCTAGACTATTGCTACTAGCGCGCGCTTTTTTAATCTGCTCTAGACCACATTGCTCATTTGAAACACCGACACCAGCGGCATTACCCGCACTACCAGCAGCGTTATTACTACCACTGCCACTATTGTTATTAATGCCTAGACTATCACTATTAGTTCCAGCCATCCCCGCGCGCAGCAATTCCCCCGCCGTAAAACCAGCCTGCTGGAGCTGCGCTGGACTAAGACCTGCTTCCAGCAGTTCTTCGGCACTAAAACCGGAAGTTTTTAATTGGGCTGCATCCAATAGTCCGGTGGCTAGTAGCTCTTTAGCGCTTGTTCCTGCTCGCTTAAGTTCACTGGGGCCAAAACCCGCCTTTAAGAGTTCGTTGGGCGACAATCCGCTCTCTAGCAGTTCTTGAGCGCTAAAACCTGCCTGCCGCAGTTGCTCAGCATCAAACCCGGCTCGGCGTAAATCAGCCACGCTAAACCCGGCTTGCCGTAGCTCTCCGGCGCTAAAGCCAGCTTTTCGTAGTTCCTCAGCAGTAAAACCAGCGGCTCGCAAGTTATTTAGACCACAGCCTAACCTCCGTAGTTTACTGAGATCTACCCCCTGCACTCGCAAGCGACGCAGCTTTTCTACGCTACACTGCTCTTTAGTTTTTGCTAAAATTTTTGCTGCACTAACACCGGGATTCTTGGGATCGATGCCCCACTGTCGCAACTCTGTTGTGTTTACACCTGCTGCCGCTAACTGTTCTGGACTCATGCCAGCCGCCAACAGTTCGGCAGCGCTAAAATGCTGTAACAGTTCTTTTGGGTCAATACTCGCTGCGATTAACTGTTCTGAACTCATGCCAGCCGCGATTAACTCTGACGCGTTAAAATGCTTGGCTAATTCTTGCGCGTCAATTCCTGCTACCATTAACTGCGCCGCGGTCGCTCCTGCTTGCACCAACGCCTCAGTGTTGACTCCCGCTTGTTTAAGCTGCTGCACCGACAGCCCGGCTTCTAGTAGCTCCTTGGGGTCAAAGCCAGCCGCCACCAAGTCCTGTGCTCCAAAACCAGCCGCCATTAGTTCACTAGCACTAAATCCGGCTGCTTTTAAAGCTTGTAAACTGCAACCCCGACAACGCAGTTCTTCCGCTTTCACCCCTGCATTCCGCGCTTTGGTTAGCTCCTCCGCACTACAACCCTTGGCCGAACCGCTAGCTAAACCAGCATCCTCCGCCGCCGCCGCAAATTCACCCCCGATCCCGGTGGTACGTACTAGAGTGGGTAGCGCCGACCGTCCACTCTTTAACGCTGCTTGGGTTTGCTGCTGGTTCTGTTGTTCCTGTAAACGGGCGTATTCACGGGTCGGATTACCAATACCAGGAGTCGAATCAATATCAGGCACACCCGTAGTAATAGAGGACCCGGCCACACCTGCTTGCACCTGACGACGATGGTACAGCCAAGCCATTAAGCCGACCACTAAACTTAAGCCAGCTAGAATAATTAGCAACATCCTACCCCGGTTGCTCCCGCCCAAACCAGTTTTTAAACTAGTTGGCTTAGTCTTACTGTCTAACTGTTCCGTTTTCTGTTCTTTTGCCATGCTTGATGCCTGTACGCATTACTAGCCATTATTGGCGGCATTATTCATTATTAACCAAGTGTTATCCATCGCCTAGTTAATTGTTGTTATCATTTAAGTTGATGTTAATGACATTGTCGTTACCATTACGAGTCACCAACAGCACCGGTGCATACTGCATCCGGTAGGCCTTCATTCCGTCTACGCTACCCATCACCGCCTGCCACCCCGGCGAGATCAGGTGCAGCGCAGTTCGCAAATAGAGTTTATGCCCGATCATCCAAGCGCGACACTCTGTGCTGGCCACTCCGCTAATTTTAAGTTCTTTGGCGTTATTAGGCGGAATGCCATTTAGGATACTTAGCAGCAGCGGATCGGACGACTCAGTAACCGTATTATGAATAAACACTGCGTTCGGCCCAAAGCCCGGTACCCGCAGATCCACCCGATAGTCAATCGCCGCCTGCCCCGACATTAAGGTAATCATCACCGGCGTATTCAGTCCCTTTAAAATCACTGCTAAATTGCTATTACGATAGAAAGTACTAGATTGAATCAACAGGGTATTGCCTTTACGATCCCATTGAATGTTAAAGGAATTTGGATCGCCTAAACTATAGGCCGCGATGGGCCAGGGCTGCCCACTGCTATCCAAAAACACCACCGAGGTGATATAACCTGCCCCCAAACGAATCACTGGTGGAGTAGCATTAGGCGCTAAATTAACTACTAGCGCGCTCGAAGTAGGTTTAGCGTCGGACCCGATCTGCACCGAAGCCGCCGCCTGAGTTTCTGCATACACCTCGCGCAGCTTATGAATCTGCTCCGGTGACATTGGAATTAGCTGCTTAATCGCTCCAGCAAGATCGGGATCCGCTGCTGCGTCCGTTGCCGCACCCGCTAGGGACGCAGCGCCGTTATCGTTCTGACCGGCTAACTGATTTAGCCGCTTCAAATTATTAATATTATTAACATTAACAGTATTAGTAGCGTTATTAGCATTGTCTATGTCATTATGAACGCTATTATCGGTGGTTTTATGGGCTGCCGCCTCCCGGATCAGCTGCTGTAACTCTGCCATACGCATCTGCACACTGGCCGCGCTCTCGGCAGCACTATTACTAGCGGTCACACTAGGGGCAGCAGCTAGCGAGTTCGTTGCCGAACCCTCGGCTGCAGCGGCACCAGCTGGCGTAATCAGCGTCACTATAATCTGACTACCCAATATCATAGTCCAAATCCACCTAGCCAACCCTTTTAATCGCATAATAATTCCACGTAATAGACAATTAATAGCCGTTTAGTTACGCTCTTGTAACTAACGCGTATTCCCCTCTGCCGCCACAAAACTGACGATCGCCACGCCCTTAGGATAATCCACCGTCGGAACCCGGCTAACGATCATGGTTACGATCACCGATCGCTGAGTTAGTTCATTGGGACTTTGGTAACTGATTAATAACGGGATCTGCACCCGCCAACAATAACGCCCCGACACCACTGCACTGTCTAAAATCACCGGTGTCCCCGTAGCCACAGCCGACACCACTAATTTTTTGGCGATCACCGTCTCTAAATTACGTGACTGCACTAGCGCCTGTTCATAATACTTCCAGCCATCCGCAGTAAAGCGATTCTGCAGCTGCTGCATCGCTTCGCGATAATTAACAAAATTATAGCTATAGGCTTCTAGCGCCGCGCCATAGGCCCATTGCAGTAGATCGCTGGCCGCTAGCATCGGATCAGAGAGCGGGAAAAGTTGCATAATCCGGCCATCGGTAGTAGTGGCAAAATATTTGGGCTCTGGCCGATGCGTGCTCTGATAAAAATTTAGCCCGATCGAGCCAGTTAACGCCATTAGGGTAATAATTAGCGCTAGCAACACCCGGCGATAGCTATCCCGGTAAAAACCGTTGCGTAATCGCACTAATTCTACTGCATCTACTTTGCCATCCTCTGTCACTTTGATCTTACCAGTTATCTATAGGATTATAACGCCGAATACCAAACTAAATTGCTCTCTATCCCGTCTCGCTCTTATTTATCTGCATTACTGGCCCGCTTAAGTATCAGCAACAGAAAGCCGTCGGAAACCGTATCGGTAGAACATAAATCTAACCACCCTTTACCTGACAGGTTCTGCATACCATATACCGCCAGTAACGCCTCCAGCATCCGCGCCCGTTCTAACATTAACGCTTGCTTAGCGCAGCTTAGCTGACCACAACAGCCCCCCACTCGAACCACATATTCCGGATAACATTTTAATAGCTGCACCAAGTCCTGCACCAGCTGCTCGCTTCCATTCTTAAACAACAAGTTATTTTTACCCACAAACAGTTGGCCGGTAGGCAGCATCACCACCACATTATCACTATTTTCTACCACCGAAACATGATAGTTTTTGGATAACTTATGGGCAATACTACTTAAATCACGATACTGTTGGGCGCGGTGCGCGGAAATAACAACCGATGACCCCTGTATGGTCGAATGGGTACAACCGATCCAAAAGAGCGAAACCAACCCTATGCTACACCATATCCACCAACTACGCACCGTTTTCATCCTCTTCTGCACCGCTCTTTATTGATTATTTACATTTATAGTTGCTATTTTAGCGCATTTTATCTGCTCAATAAAGCATTAGAATTTTCCCAACTAATAACCATACAATAGGAAAATTCTAAAGTATTATATTCCGACATAAATTCTTCACCTGCTCAGCCAGTTCATTAGCCAACAGCACCACCACCCGTTCTTTATTGCATGGATACATAGTAGTAAAAGCGGTATCATTTAGCAACTCATTAATTCCGGTGATGATCCCCCCGTCATCCTCCGCTGCAGCACGTTCTAAAGCAGTTAAATGTTGCTTTAATAGAGTGAGCGACAACAACGGCTCCTGCTGATAATCATGAGTAATGAATTGAGCTAACTCATCCAGCAGTTTAAATTCGGTAAAGATGTTCACCTGGCCGTTATGCTTAACTAATTCATCCTCCGCTACACGCTCTTCATAGACACCGCTCTCTGCTTCGTCCACCCCCAGCAAATAATCTAGCCAACCATCGATCAGACGGTTAGGATCTAAGTGCTGGGCCACTGCCGCTAGTTTCTCCGCGATAGCATCATTGGGTTCGGGAATCTGGAACACCGCTTGTAGGCTATCTGCACCCTGCTGATGCTGCTCTTGCGCCTTGGCAAAACTGGCCGCTAATTGCTTAAAGAGCGCTAAATTCATATGGAAATTCCGCAAGTCAGCATCACTAGGTACATCCACTTTAACAAACTGATTGATGCGTAACTCTTTAACCGGTTTAGGATTAGCGAAAAACATACGTGCCCTGACAATACGCGATTTAAATAGAATGTGGCTCTCCCCTTCGCGCTGTTCTTTAAGATCAAGTAAATCAATTCGTGAGCGCTTTTCCATCTGGGTACTGCGGGAGTCCATATACTGATTGGAAAGTCCTTTAGTATCACTCTGATAACCACTCACTACTGAGACATGCGCCTCCCCCGCGCTTTTCATAAAGAAATCCCAGGTGTCTACCGGGTCCTCTAATTTCATACAGATTTTAATATTGGTATTGGCGCCGATCGACGCCGCCTCCTCTTTAGAAGCTTTCTGGAAAGCAGGTAAATCCTGACCAGCAAAAATCACCGAAAAGCCCAGCGAACGCGCCTGCGCCGGCACCACCGCAAAACCAGGAACGGCATAATAACCATACTCATCTAAAATACATAAATAAGGGCTGCGCGCGTTAGTGGGTTTACGTTCAATCACCTCGCTCCACTTACCTTCGACCGAATCCCCTAAACCGGAGGCCATCATAGTCTTGAGCGACGCGATAATCACTTTGCCCAAATTGGACAATTCATCCGGCGATTTTTCTAGTGCCGGCAGTAGCACCACCAAAATGCGACGATTCAATACCACATCCTTTAGATCCACCTCCGGCAGATTAGTACGGATAATATGGCCATAAGTATCGGCCAGCGAGGAGAAGACTCGGGTTAGCTGCATGGTAATATAACCATGCTGCTCATAAACCTGTGACACCTGCTTACCCTTTTTAGCTTTATTATAACCGGGCAGGTTAAAGACGTAGTTATTCAATGGTTCCATCACAACCGCCGGCTGATCCTCCAAACTGACCGATTCCTGCCCATCGCGGATAAAAATCTTATCCATCACCATCGATTCTAGCCGTTCTAGCGAAAAGTAGTTACGAATGGTATTGGCGTCCAGCAAAATATGTCCCGCGTCCCGCATCGCCACCAACACCCGCATCAACGCCTCCACGAAAGCGATCGCACGCCCCTTCCACATATCGCCATTGCCGCCCTTATCGCCCGAATCCATTAAGCTAACCACTAGCTGGGTCAACATACTGGATGAACCGCGCGAGAATGGATTCATAGTATTAGAGAGCCGCTGTTCCTGCGCTCCGATAATATCTTTGGCACCAGTCATGAAATTAATCAGCAGCAGGTCATCCTCCCGCCCCATAAAGCGCACCGCTGAAAAAATCTTAGCAAATAGCGAGTTATCGCCCTTACCATCCACGTAAATAAAGCCGCTACTCTGCACTAGTGCGTTAAAAGCGATGGAGACTAGCGCTTCGGTTTTACCACTTCCAGTTGAACCAAAAATCAGCACGTGGGTACGCATATCATCATTGGTAAACCACAATTCATCGTTGGTTTTGCGATCATTACCAAAATAATAGATCCCTTTAGCCATGCTGGGCTGGTTGGAGCCAGGTTTGGGAGTATTATAGTCTGGACAGTGACTACGCATGGGCATGCGAAAAGGCAGATTAAAATGGCGCATCTTCGCGTAAATAAAAAAGCCTAACGCGCCCAGAAAAGCCAGATCCACTAGCGGCGAGAACACAAAACCAGTGGCCATCACCAGACCCATCATCAATGCTACATGTGAGTCTTCAGCTAAGAAAGCAGCAAATTTCTGACCCAGGGTACGGGTATCCCGCGCCATCATGCCGATGGTTTGCTCCTGATTTGCCGTGATCCCACGCTCTGGTACTGGCATATTTCCTCTTATACCATAATCATCATAATCATTAATCCTACGAATATTATGATCGCTTGTTATTGCCCCTAATTAAACCGCCGCATCATTATTTCCGCATCCGCCATCTCCTATTTCTATTTATCGTCAATGTAACATAAATGAAAATACTAAAGCAATAGACCGCTCGTGCAAGGCATCAGACTAAAGCTAACCGAGCCTGGTTGAGCAGTAATTATGTCTCCAAAAAGTAACATAACATATACTCAACTACTCTTTATCTGTCCAGCTAAATATACCGGAAACGGCAGATCATTGAAGTTTTTTTGAAGCGGGTAAACAACGTGCAAATAGTAACCGGACTAGGTTATGGTCTAGCCCCGCACTCATGGGTCGATTATTTGTACAGTTTATCGCCCTATGTTATTGTTATTATGAATATTTTAGTCGGCAGTTACGACTGATTAAACAGAAACTACAAGATGAAATTACCGCCGCTAAGAATGATGCCGCTACTATTCAGTTACAAAAGAAACTATTATCCCGACTCAAAAACACTCCGATGTATTTAATCCTGCCATGGTTTGATGTTATTGAAACAATCCAGATTTAGTCTAAACTATGCACCAAGCGTTGGACGACCGAGCTAACTATTCGAGATTGGTTGTTGCTGGAGATGCTGGGATTGAGGAAATTAGGATAGTTAGTCAAGTGTTTGAGTATGTATTATGTTACTTTTGGGATGTATTATTGAGAAAATGACAAAAACCATCACGGGAGTTATACGCGATTAATTATCGTTCATTCGATGCTTTTACTTCCATAACTAGTCTGGAGCCAGCAAGCTGCCGGAACGGCTTTAATCGCTAGCTGCGACACTTGTGGACTCTGCTGCTGATACATTTGTCTTGACGCCGGTGAATGTTCCAGAATTTGAGTAATCCGCACCCGGGTCTCTCCTAGCTGCGCTTGGCCACGTAGCTCCCAAACCTGTAGCTCCTCCTCATCATCTAAGAGATGTTGTAAATCTAAACGTAAGGTCGCGCCATGCTGCTCCAACTGCTGATGGATAGGAAACACTACAGTCGCCTGGGCTACCCGCTGTGCTATACGATCCATCTGCTGCTCTAGCTGGTAGATAAGTTGCTGTTTAATGGCATAGCAGGTCAATAGCTGCAGATCATCGCGTTGCGTACTAATAACACTAATCCCCATACCACTAATTAGCGTAATCAGAAACAACATGGTCAGCAAGACGAAACCGGATGGGTGTGCACACCTAGCTAGCGATCTAGAAGAGGACAGTTGGCTAGTATTGGTGCTGCGTGCGCTGCTAATTAAGTGTCCTGCTACCTCAATCTCCACGCGATGCGATAACTTTGCAATCATAACACTTAGCACTAAACAATATTACGCAAGCGTACCCAAATAATTAAGGGCGCCGCATCAGTGTCATTAGCCCAGGTCAGTACAATTTTTACCGCCACTACGTTCGCCCACCCATCATGCGCGGTAATTTCGCTAGCGGGGTAATAATCAATCTGCCGCCGCGGGTGACCAGGCTGATAACCAGTGGGTTCCACACCTACTCTAGCCACCCCAAACCAGCAATACATGTTCGTGACGCCGCGTACTAACTCCTGCCGTCTACCATCATTGAGCACGCGGTATAAGGATCGCAGTCGCGGCTGATCATCGCTGGGCCCACCGCTACGCGTACTAACAAAAAAAGTCAGTTTATGCAACGGATATAAGCGTGCGGTACGTTGCTGATGCCGATAACGACAATCATTAATATGCAGCCCATCCGGATGCGCGAACAGGCTCTCGCTCCGCTCTCCATCCTCGATTAAAAAATAGCGGGCTTCCGAACTGACAGCGTGGTAGCCGTTATTATAACGTTTGGCAGCACTGGCCAATTGACGGGGAATTTGCATGATATTTTGTTCATGCGACTGCCGCCCGTGCTGCGCTGCGGGCTGCTCGGTACGCTGCGGCACCAGATCTTTAGTAAATCCAGTCCATCGATTCTCGGCATAGGCGATCTGTAAGATATCTCCGGCAATCTGTTTATGCGCAAATTCCGGCGGCAACTGGGATTGGCTATAACCATAGACCCCCTGCCGCCAAACCGTTGCTCCATCCGCACTAATTTCTAGTTGTTTGAAACTAGAGCGCCCTGCGAAACCCGCTCTAACCACTTGGGCCCATAGATAGTAATGCACCCCTAGTTGCTCTTTTTGCTGCCTAGTTAGCTTAGTCTGTAGCTCGACAACATGAAGCAGTTTGCTATAACCATTCAATGTGCAGGTAATGAGAATACCGGCAAGACAACTTGCGATTACAAACTCTAAGAGTGTAAACCCTAACTCTGTATGGCTATGTTTACGACTCATTATTGCCCGCCTATTCTAAAACCCCTCCCGACCACTGCACCCGCCAATGATCTTGATTAAAATTAATCCGCCCCTGAGGAAGATATTTATTAGCGTATTGCATCAGCTCCTGTTCTGCCCCAACATCTTCCTGCAAAGATTTTAAAATAATCTGCGCCCTCTGCATCCATACCAGCTCTCGCTCGTGACGCAGTACTTTACTGCAGAGCTGCAAGAAACCAATTACTGTGACTTCTAATAAAATTAGGGAGATCAACGCTTCTAAAAGCATCAGCCCCCGGATTACCGTTCTGCGACGTTTAGTTATATATGTGATCATTGAGCCAGTACAACTATCACCAATCTAGTGCTTCATATTTAATTCTGATGCTTAGTATTTCTTAGTTTTATGATTATTAAGCTAGCTATCACATTAACCAGCTCTTAAATCATAAGATAAGCCAAGCCCCAGGATGAAAACACCGCATCTTTTACTAAGTTATGTTGCTGTACCACCTGGGTGACCTGCCTCACTAGATCGTAACAAACTAAGCCAGTACTGCTTTCCTAGGTAGTATTTCTAATCCGGATCTTTCCTAACTTTGTATGCGCAAAAGGCTAACCCTGAAGTCGTAATAATGTAAGCGCACATTGATATCTTAATGGGGATCATCATGATCCGTAAACGCTGATCTATTACGTTGCTAATAGTTGTGCCTAAGTTAGAAAACACAACAAATAAGGCTGCTACTGCTGTCGCGCAACCACCTACTTTCAATATCTACAAAGTATTTGGACTCACACCACCGCTAATTTCTATTAACTGTTTTGCATTTGATTGTTGAATCATAACTAATCTCTCACTCTGCCTCTAACATCTAACGTTGTAATGTTGATAAAAAAGCACAGCGTCTGATCAGTATCCGCTAGGCCCAATTCTACTGTTATCCGTTACCTCTAGCTCGGTTATTTCGTCTGCACAGGATAACTGCTTGTCCATTGGTTGCACTGCCTCCGCTAACGCTTTTTTTATAACTTCTTCTTTTTGCCAATGCCATTCATGAGACTTTGAAAACAACCTCACACGTTTTGTCTCTTCTGTGATAATTTTAGCTAACAGGGCATGCTGCGGTTGGCCATCCAGGTCTTTAGCTAGCCCTTCGCCGATAAAATATAACATCTTTTGTAATAATACAGCTACTGTCGACTGTTGTTTTATTAATAAATTTAAAATGTTAAACACTAACTCTTGGCGCTGGTTAACAT
>CAVFMC010000018.1:0-12610 GCA_963623565.1 Bacteroidaceae bacterium
GTCTAGAGCAGAGTGATAGCGTCGCTAATGCAGAGGGTGGCGAAATAGATATGGATCTAACTACTCTAAACGGGATCGATAAAAATGGGTTACTCCGACAGCTGGTGCAACAGGAATCGGTAGGCGGCAACGCGACTGGTGGCACTGAAGCAACGGCTACCACAGAGGCGGCAGAAGCAGCCGATGTTTCTATGGTGCATAAGCTTTTACGTAAGGCCGGATTTTTGACGCGAGATGCACGTAAGGTAGAACGCAAGAAAGTTGGTCTGCACAAGGCCCGTAAGGGAACGCAATACTCTAAGCGTTAAACTCTTACATTGTTACTTCAGACACTTTTTGTTATTGTTTGTTGATAATTTTTTAATATTTTATAATTTAGTGGTATGTGATTGGGGAATCATCTAATGGCAAGATCACGGATTCTGATTCCGTTCATCTAGGTTCGAATCCTAGTTCCCCAGCCAGATATATGTGCAGATATAGATACTAAGGCAGTGTTAGTTAAGGTTTGATTCTATTCGCCGAGCTTGCTAGTTAGCGTATCTGGATCTGATGTTATTATGTCTCTATTTTGGCTGGGTGGCAGAGTGGTTATGCAGCGGTCTGCAAAACCGTGTACGCCGGTTCAATTCCGACCCCAGCCTGGTTTTTGCCCAGGTGGCGAAATAGGTAGACGCAAGGGACTTAAAATCCCTCGGGACTAAAATCCCGTGCCGGTTCGACCCCGGCCCTGGGCAGGTAATGGAATCTATTGCCACTCTTTATTAGCTGCTGTTTATGACTGCCTATGGAAACAAATAACACTAAGCCGACATTATCTATCGTCATTCCTGCCTATAATAAAGCGGTCAACCTAACCCTGTTATTAACCAAGATTGAAAAAACGCTGACACAGATTCCCAATCAAATTGTCTTTGTTGACGATAGCCTTGATGAGACATCCCAGTTATTAGCCACTTATGCGCAACAAGATGATCGCATTATATTCGAGCATCGCACACAACAAAATTGAGATGCAATGATATAGTGTATGGAAATCAAAGATTGGATCCAACGTCATTTCTACAATCTAGAAGCGGCCAGTCTAGTATGTTGGCTAGCCCTGGGCACACTCTTTATTTATCTAGCTGGCCGCCTCGCCGAACCGTTACTGCTCAGCCTAATTAGCAGTTACCTGATGCATTTAGCCGCCCACAAAACCGCCTCCACACTGCATCTCTCCTATACCTGGGCTGCACTTCTCACCCATCTTAGTTTTTGGGGTCTGTTACTATGCGCTGGCGTGTATCTGCTACCGCTCTGCATCAACCAGCTCTATCATCTAGCCCAATCACTCCCAGATTTACTCTGTTTTTGCAAGACGCTACTAGTGAAAATCAGCGCCTCCTTACCCTCCAATCTGATGTCCGCCCTACCACCGACAGTCAATGTTCCATGGCCCTGGCAGCAGCAACTAGTAAATTGGCTAGCCACCTTGAGCAGTAACAGTATTAGTATACTGCTTACTTCGCTGCAAAGTTTGGGAGCGCTGTGCGGTCATCTACTAATCATTATGCTACTCAGTTTTTTTATGCTACGCGACTATCAATCGCTCCTAACCTGGCTAGGACAATTTTGGCCGACCAACCGCCCTCAGCTGCAATGCTTATGGATGGCGATTATGCGCGATCTAGTAGGTTACCTACGCAGCAAACTATGTGAAGCGATACTGGTGATCGCAGCATCACTCCTACTATTTAGCCTATTTGACCTGCATTATAGCTTATTATTAAGCGTCTGTTTAGGTATCTCCGTCTTTATCCCCTACGTCGGGATCATCTGTATTAGTATTCCAGTCATTATCATCGCGCTCTTGCAATGGGGTTGTACTAGCTACAGCGCCATCTTTATCGCTATTTACCTACTCTTAAATCTTTTAGAGGGACAACTCTTAGCACCTATGCTAATGGCTAAACTGCTAGCCCTACACCCGCTAGCGGTGCTACTAGCGCTTTTATGTTGCAGCTATTGGTTCGGCTTCTGCGGCGCCCTCCTAGCCTTGCCATTACTGATTTTCCTACGACTACTATTAGTCCATTGGCCCACTGAACCATCGTCCAGTCCGCGCGATAGACCATCGACCAGGTGATAGATAACAGTTGCTTTTTGTCTAGCTTATCTATAACATTATCTCTAGTGAATTGAAGCGTAGATTATTGAATAAACGAGAAAAATATGCAGATGCAACCCCAACAAATTCAGCTACGGTTTTTGGATGGCACCACCGCCCTGCTTCAGCCCGGTGAGTCACTTTTAGCGGTCGCACAGCGCCTGCTAGATACGCAACATTGCAAGCAGATGGTAGCAGCACGTTGTAATGGACAGTTGGTAGATCTAACCAATTCCGTACTCTTTAACGATATATTTCTTGAAGATAACAAAACTCCTAGCGACGTTAATTCGCCTGATTCCAACACAGCACCATCCCCGGACGCCGCTACCTACACCGTGCAGCTCGAGTGGGTGAGTTATCATGATCCAGATGGTTTACAGATCTTACGTCATTCCACCGCGCACCTGCTGGCCCAGGTGATTACCGAACGCTTTCCGGATGCCCAGCCCACCGTAGGACCAGCGATTAAAGATGGCTTTTATCATGATTTTTATCTGCCGGAGGGCCAAATTATTAAGCAGGATGATCTAGCGGCGATCGAACAGCGGATGCAGGAACTGGTGGCAGCTAATCTACCTTTTCGGCGCACAGTGATGAGTAAAGCGGCAGCGCGCCAATATTATGCTGACCGCCACCAGCAGTATAAGGTAATGATGGTGGAGGATTTACCCGATGACGCCATCGTCTCATTTTACAGCCAGGGGGATTTTATTAACATGTGTCGGGGGCCACATGTAGTCAGCACCGGACAGTTGAGTCACTTTAAATTAACTAAACTGGCAGGCGCCTATTGGCGTGGTGATTCGCATAATCAGATGCTGCAGCGCATTTATGGTACCGCCTGGGGGGAGCAACAGCAGCTCGAGGATTATTTATCCTATTTAGAGCAAGCTAAAAAGCGTGATCATCGTCGCATCGGCCAGCAGTTGGATCTCTTTCATCTGCAGGAGGAGGCACCCGGAATGGTCTTTTGGCATCCACATGGTTGGGCGATTTATTCCACTATTAAACATTATTTAGAACCTAAACTACGCGCTTTTGGCTATCAGGAGGTCAATACTCCGATGATTGTGGACCGTAGTCTCTGGGAGAAGTCCGGTCACTGGGAGAAATATCGGGAGGTGATGTTTACCACCGAGGCGGAGGAGCGCACTTTTGCGATTAAGCCGATGAACTGTCCTGATCATATCCAAATTTTTAAGCAGGGGATACGTAGCTGGCGGGAATTACCTATTCGCTACGCTGAATTTGGCTCCTGTCATCGTAATGAGCCATCCGGATCGCTACATGGGCTGATGCGGGTACGAGGTTTTGCACAGGATGATGGTCATATTTTTTGTCGTTATGACCAGATCGCCAGCGAATCGGCGCGCTTTATAGAACAGCTCACCGAAGTTTATCGGGATTTTGGTTTTAATCAGTACACGGTTAAACTTTCCACCCGTCCGGAGCAGCGCATTGGTAGCGATGCTATCTGGGACCAGGCGGAAGCAGCGCTCAGTCAGGTGTTAGATGCGGCAGGTATCGCATGGGAGCTTTCGCCAGGTGATGGTGCTTTTTATGGCCCCAAAATTGAATTTGTATTAAAAGATTGCTTAGGACGCTTGTGGCAATGTGGCACTTTGCAAGTAGATTTCTTTATGCCGGAACGGTTAGATGCTACTTACGTTGATGAAAACGGTCAGCGGCAACACCCGGTGATGCTACATCGAGCCATGCTAGGGTCACTGGAGCGCTTTATCGGGATTCTGTTGGAAGAAACCGCGGGTAAATTACCGTTCTGGCTAGCACCGGTGCAGCTAAAAATTGTCACGGTTACCGAACGCTTCAATGAATACGCGCAAACGGTCTGCCAGCAACTGGTGACACAGGGCTTCCGGGCTGAATGCGATCTGCGTAATGAAAAGGTCGGACTTAAAATTCGGGAACATACCCTAGCTCGCGTACCGATTTTCCTGGTGATAGGCGGTAAAGAAGAGAGCGCCAAGACGGTTAGCGTACGCTTGTTGGACGGTACGGATTTAGGGGCCATGAGTGTCGAGCGCTTGGTGCAACAGCTCTTACAACCGCAAATTGCGCGCAAGAGTCGTACCCAGTAGCACACACTTATAAACTCGTACAGTATGGATAATGATTAGAATATAGAGCGCATTAAATAAATAAATAAATAAAATAAACGGAGGCAGGTTTATTAACAGCAACAAAAGCGGGAAAGCTAGTCCACGTAGTCCAAATCGATTTCGTGGGCGAGAAAATAATAGCAATGGACGGGTAGCCTCCAATCAACAGATTAAGGCAGCAGAAGTACGGTTAATTGGGGCAGATGGGCAGCAGATTGGCGTGGTGACGCTCGCTGACGCCTTAGCACGGGCGCAGCAAGCAGAATTAGACCTGGTGGAAGTTTCACCGCAAGCTAACCCACCGGTCTGTAAGATTATGGATTTTGGCAAGTATCTCTTTGAGCAGCGCAAAAAAGCCAAGAACCACACCAAACGCACCCAGGTTAAAGAGCTAAAACTCCGGCCAGTAACCGATATCGGCGACTATACGGTTAAAATTAAACGCGCTATCGCCTTTTTACAGGATGGTGATAAAATTCGTTTTGTAGTGCGTTTTAAGGGACGAGAATTGAGTTATCAACAGCATGGCCATGATATTTTAAATCGGGTGGCGGAGGACCTCCAAGAATATGGGTTAATCGAACAGACCGCTAAAACTGAAGGACGGCAGATGGTGATGGTAATTGCACCCGGTAAAGCTAAAAAAACTAGCAGTAGTAACAGTGGCAACAACGGTAACAGTGGTCCTAATGATAAAAAGGAGAGCGAAGCAACCAGCACTATAGTTCAACCATCCGCAGCCACAACGGGTTGATTTAACCGACAAATTTAATATACTTGGTGTTTTATGTATAATATTGATTAATAAATATTAAGAGAGGTTGAGAATTAGCATGTTGAAATTAAAAACCAATCGGAGTGCTGTCAAACGTTTCGTGCCGGTAGCTGGCGGCGGCTTTAAACATCGTTGCGCGTTACATAATCATATTTTGACCAAGAAATCCAGCAAACGTAAAGCCCGCTTGGCGCGAGGTGCTCACATCGATCAGAGTGATTTGGCTAAAGTCAAACGGATGTTTAGGCTAGTTTAAATTAAAGTAGGATTTTAGGATTCTGGTTATTTTAGGTTACATATTGTATTGTATTGCATTGTTAATAAGTTATATAAGTTGTTGGAGTAGCTATGCCAAGAGTTAAACGGGGTGTGACAGCGCGAGCGAGTCATAAAAAAATTTTAAAACAAGCCAAAGGCTATTACGGCGCACGCAGCCGGATTTTTCGAGCCGCCAAACAAGCGGTAATTAAAGCGGGGCAGTATGCCTATCAGGGGCGCAAACAGAAAAAACGCCAGTTTCGCTCGCTCTGGATTATTCGTATCCATGCCGCCACCAATGCGTTAGGTTTATCTTATAGTCGCTTTATGCATGGGCTCAAGCAGTTGAATGTCCAATTAGATCGCAAAATGTTGGCGGATTTAGCCTTGCAGCAACCCACAGTGTTCGCACAGTTAGTTGAACAGGTGAAAAACGCGCAGGTCGGTTAATCCATGCAGCTCACTCAGCAGAAGCCGACTTATAACGACCGCCGTTCAACGACCTCGTTACACAGTTTTTATATACCGGTAATGGGAACCGGTTTTACTATCGATACTCCGCTTAAAACTGCCCGTTACGGTATTAGTTCAGTGGTATCGCTAGTGGATGATGTTCTGATTGAACAGCTGCGTAAACACTGGTGTATGCAGACCGGACGCGACTATCATCCCATTGAACAAAGCGTAATGGATCGGCGAGCACTACGGATTACCGCCTATCTAAATCTGCTGCAGGAGTTAGTAGATGAACAATTTAGCCAGCTACTTAGCCAACCACTGGGCAGCAACAGCGATTTAGATAAATATTGTCGGTTGTTACCCGACAGTTCGCCAGCCGCGGTACTGTATCACGATTATCTCCAACAGGCGGCACACCAGCAATGCGACCCACAGTATTTGCAGCGACTAGAACAACAGCTGAAAGCCATGCTGGTTCCGGGTCAGATCGAAGTGAATATCATGACCAAGCTGGATGTCCCCCACTGGCAAGGAGAGCAGCAACTGCCTTATGAATATAATGATGCTGCCGCCGCGCTGCGTGGTTTTGCGCTCAGTCAGTTATCATCTAGCATCGTTTTTTCCGCCGGGTTTAATGGGCCGCTATATAATTATTTGACTCAAATTGCCGATTTTTTTCCGCAACCGGCGACGTCTAATCACAATGCAACTACTTCCACCTCCGCTTCGCCCAGTTTAGCGACCGCTAAACTTATTCAATCAGCTAGTGGAGAACAGACGGTATACCTACCTAAGCGGGTCTGCCTCAAAGTCAGCGATTATCGCTCTGCCTTAATTCAAGGTAAATATTTAGCCAAACGGGGCATCTGGGTCTCGGAATTTCGCATTGAGTCACCGATTAATTGCGGGGGACACGCTTTTATCAACGATGGCAGTCTGTTAGGACCAATCCTAGAGGAATTTACCCAACATCGCGCCCAATTAACCCAAGAATTATTTACCCTGTGGCGAGCTGGGCTGCAGAAACATCGGCAGCTTGATTGTCCGCTGGCACCGCCGCTTCGGGTTACAGTACAGGGTGGAGTGGGTAGCCATGATGAACATCAATGGCTGCTGCAACATTATCAGGTAGACGCGGTGGGTTGGGGCACCCCTTTTCTTTTGGTGCCAGAGGCTACCGAAGTGGATGAACAGACTCTGCAGAAACTAGCGACAGCTACCGGTGACCAGGTGTTTCTAAGTCGCAGTTCCCCTTTGGATATCCCTTTTTGGACGCTAGTTAATTCCGGTAGTGAACTGCATCGCCAAGCGCGGATCGCGGCTGGTACCCCGGGTAGCACCTGTCCTAAAGGTTACACTCGCACCAAACTGGATGCGCAGGGTCATCCAATCTGCTCAGCCTCCCGGCGTTATCAGCAGCAAGCTTTAGCCAAATTAGAATCATTCGCCGCCGACTTATCACCAGAACTGAAAACCCAACTGCAACAGGATATTTTAGCCAAAGCTTGCATCTGCCACGAGCTAGGGGGCTGTGTGCTGCTTAAACACCATCTAACCACCACCGCCTGGCCCTCCATCTGTCCTGGTCCTAATATGCGCTATTTTCATCAGATTGCCACGCTAAAGCAGATGGTGGATCATATTTATGGCCGTACCGATCTGTTGCAAAGAGTGACACGTCCCAATCTTTTTATTAATGAATTAGCGTTGCATATTTTGATGTTAGAGGAGGATCGAGAGCGACTGCGAATCGGGCTGCCGGTGGGACGTAACCTAGCAGAGTTACGGCAAGTAGCCGCTAAACTCTTAGATGGGATCGCCTATTATCAGCAGTTAGCGGATCAGCTACCCGCTTCGATGCAAGCACAAGGGCAGTTTAGCCAGCAGTTAACCCAAGCACAAACCCATTTAACTAAACTGATGGCAGAGTTAGAGATAACTGGCTAGGTGATCGCAACCAAGCTACATTATAAATAAAAATTAACATACTTATGCCAAAGCGATCGTGCCCCCCAGTAGATTCTATATTATCAGATAGTAATCGACTAGCCACGATCCGACGCAGTCCAGCGCGGATTGGCGTTCGCACCCTAACCGCCAGTCTGCAAGGTAAAAAGGTCCCTTATAATTTAACCATTGGTGATTGGGATGGTCGCTGTTTTACCCCACCCAGCAGTATGGTCACCGCCATTGGCCGCTATTATCAAGCGGAGCAGACGGTCAATTATGGACCGATAGCCGGCGTGCCGGTGCTGCGCCAAGCGGTGGCGAAGGAATGGCAGCAAACGACTGGCTTACCTTACCAACCTGAACAGGTACTAATCACTGGAGGAGCGCGAGCGCTACTCTATTTGGCCTGTCGTGCGATCTTAAATCCCACAGATATGGTGCTATACAGCGCGCCTAACTGGAATATCGCCTGTTATTTAGATCTCGTGCTAAGGCCGAATACTGGCAGCAAGAACGATAACCATCACCGCATTCGGCTACCTTCCAATCCCGAGCAGCTCTTTTTACTCGACGTAACACAGTTGGACGCTTACCGCGATCAACTGCAGTTGCTATGGCTGAATCTACCGCAAAACCCCTCGGGATGCTGTTATAGCCTTTTGCAATGGTATGCCTTATTGCAGTTGGTCTTGCAACTCAACTATGAGCGGCAACAGAAACAACGCCGCCCGCTATTTGTTTTAATTGACGCGGTTTATCATCGTCTTAACCCGGCCATGACCAAGTTATGGCAACTACTAGGTGATTTTCCAGAACTAGCGTCGGTACTACTGATTATTGATGGCATGTCTAAAGGGTTTGCCGCCACTGGGATGCGAGTCGGTTGGGCGGTGGGACCAACCGACTGGATTACCGCCATGGCCCAAGATAATCTGCAGCTGGGTAGTTGGCCCGGGAAACCGGAACAGTTAGCAGCAGCGGATTTTTTGGCATCACCTGATCAGGTAACCGCTTTTACCACCAGGTTACAACAGAAACTGCAGCAGTCGGCGGAGCCGCTACAAACGGTGGTACAACAGCTGATAACTGCTGGCTACCCGCTCAGCATCCTCCCCTACCAAGGCGGCTTGTACCTAGCCATACATTTGCCCTTAAAGGGCTTTCGAACCCCGGAGGGCAGCCGGTTAGCTTCCGCCGAGGATTTATCTAATTATTTAATTAATCAATTTGGCCTAGCGCTAGTCTCTTTTCAGTATCTGGATGCCCCGGAGCATGCCTGGTGGTTTCGGTTGGCGCTAGGCCAGGGAGATGCGGATTTTTACCGCGCCGCCGCACAAGTTTTACACGCTGCGATTAGCGCGCTGACTCCGCCGACAAAATAATAATTGCTAATAACATATCCCTGCCTAGTTCGTATGTCCGCTTTACGTTTAGCTCTCTATCTGGGTTTTGGCATCACCATCGAAGGCTATGATTACGCGATTTATGCTCTACTAGCTAAACATATGAGCGTACATTTTTTTGGCGCTACCGCCGAGAATCTAGATCTACCACTGCTGTTTGTCTTTGGTATTCTGGTCATAGGCAATTTAGTCCGCCCGGTTAGCGGTTTATTAGTCGGCTTTCTAGGCGATCGCCGGGGACGAAAAAAAATGGTCACCCACACCCTGCTGGGAATGACTCTCTCTACCTTGGCCATCGGTTGCATTCCTAGTTATCAACGGATCGGGTGGCTGGCTGGTCTGCTGCTGGCGCTCTGTCGCATTCTGCAAAACTGGATGATGGGTGGGGATTTCCCTGGCGCAGTGACTATGCTGTTAGAAAGCATTAAAAGGGGTAAACGGGGGCTCTATTTTGGGATTATGTTTGGCATGCTAGGTTTTGGTTCGTCACTAGCGGCAGGCGTTATTGCGCTCTTAAATAAACTCTTAACCACAACCCAAATGAATCTCTGGGGTTGGCGAATACCGTTCTTATTTAGTGTGGTGTTAGGTTTAGTAGGCGTAGTATTACGCTATAGCTTACCGGAAACGCCGGAATTTTTAGCCCGGTGCCAAACTACGGCGAGCGCGCTACAGCACGATAATGAATGCCACCAGCGTCTACAGCCATCCACTACCCCCGTCCGCTTTGGCGCCGTACTACACCAGATTTGGCGTCCTAGCTTACTAGTCATTGGTATGACCATGGCTCCATTGGCCATATCTCTCTTTAAAACTATTTTACCCACCTGCCTAGAGCATCAATATCATTATCCGCCGGTAGAAATCTATCTAGCACTCTCGATGGCCTATTTTAGTAGCGGCTTTGCCAAGCTGCTCTTTGGCTGGATCTCGGATCGCCTGGGTACCACCGCCGTCGCGGCCAGTTCCTCGCTACTGTTACTATTAGGCACCCTACCGATGTTTGCGCTGCTACGGCTCCATCAATATACTTGGCCACTCTATCTTTTTATCTTTTACCTGCAGATCGTTACCTCCCTAAGCGCCGCCAGTATGTCGATGTTAGCTGCCTCCGCCTTCCCGGTAACCATCCGCTTTGCAGGCTTGGGTTTTAGTAGTAATATGGCTAATCTGCTGGCTGCTTTCGTACCCCTGATTGCTCAGTTAAATTACAGCAGTTTCCGCAACGATCTTTGTATTATCATCGGATTTCTGCTACTAGCGCTGCTCTCCCTCTACTGTATCTGGTCTATTAAACATCAGCCAAATCGGGGCTAAAAACAGTATGCAAACTCATTATCAAGTGATTGTAATCGGCGGAGGTCACGCCGGGATTGAAGCAGCTGCCGCCGCGGCCCGGATGCAGCTAGATGTATTATTATTGTTGGATAATCTGGACACGCTAGGCCAGATGTCATGTAACCCTTCCATCGGCGGCATCGGCAAAAGCCATCTGGTAAGGGAGATCGACGCCTTAGATGGGCTAATGGCCCAAGCAGCGGACGCCGCTACCATTCAGACCAGAGTGTTAAATCGCAGTAAGGGGGCAGCGGTCCAGGCCACTCGGATGCAGATCGATCGGCTAGTGTATAAACAGTTTATGCGGGAGCGACTAAGTCGCTACGCTAATTTAACTCTACAGCAGCAGCATGTGATCGGGCTAATGGTGGAACCGACTGATGATGACCATGCGCGACCACTATCACCTGCGCCAAATAAAGTAGTGGGGGTAACCACCGCTGCGGGTTGTGTTTTTTATGCTGAGGCAGTAATTTTAGCCGCCGGAACTTTTCTAAACGGCCGGATTTTTATCGGACTGCAGAGCTATGCGGCGGGACGGATGGGGGATATGGCCACCCAGCAGCTAGCCGCCCAGCTACGTAGTCTGCGGCTCCCGCAAGCTCGCCTTAAAACCGGTACTCCACCCCGATTAGCCGCGAATAGCATCGATTTTGCGCGCTTAACCGAACAACCGAGTGACGATGATGATGGTATAGTACCGATTAATTTGGCGTTTGAGTCGATTGAGCAGACTCTCGAGCCATGCCAGCGGTCGGCCATTCCGGCCAACTGGCGCGCCCATCATTTAACTCCCCTGCCCTGTTTTATTACTCATACCAACCCGATTACTCACCAGATTATTCGCGCTAATTTAGATCGTTCGCCGCTCTTTACCGGGCTAATTCAGGGAGTAGGACCACGTTATTGTCCCTCCATCGAAGATAAAGTGCACCGCTTTGCCGATCGCGACAGTCACCAGATTTTTCTCGAACCGGAGGGGCATGCTAGTGAAGAAATTTATCCTAATGGGATTTCTACCAGTTTACCGCTAGACGTGCAAGAGGCGCTGCTGCATAGTATCGAGGGGCTAGAGCAGGCCCGCATTTTGCGCCCCGGATATGCTATTGAATATGATTATTTTGACCCGCAGATGCTCTATCCTAGTCTAGAAAGCAAAAGCGTACAGAATCTTTTTGTCGCTGGGCAATTAAATGGCACTACCGGCTACGAGGAGGCAGCCGCCCAGGGGCTACTAGCTGGAATCAATGCAGCACTGAAAATTAAGCGTCAGGACAATCAGTCGCCAGGTAATGAGAGTAATCATCAAGATTATCAGCATTGCGGCTGTTGGTTTCCACGGCGAGATCAAGCTTATCTAGGGGTGATGATTGATGATCTATTAACTAAGGGGGTGATGGAACCCTACCGGATGTTTACCAGCCGTGCGGAGTATCGTTTGCAATTACGAGAAGATAATGCGGATCTACGCTTAACGGAAATCGGCTTTCAGTTAGGGGTGGTGGGAGCAGCGCGTTATGCCGCTTTTACCGCCAAACGGGAGCGCTTACAACATTATCAGCAATGGCTGCGTAACACTGTGATTAAACCCCAGAGCGTGGCGGGTCAACAGTTGCAGCAGCGGTTAGGTAACTATGCACAGGCCCAGACCGGTTGGGAGCTACTAAAACGACCGGAATTGGACTTAAATTGGCTAACGGAGCTGCTACGAACCATCACTAATGATCCTGACGATGATATAACTAAGAATCAACCGCAACAATTAACAAGCGATGAGCGCACCCTATGGCAACAGTTAGCTATTCAAAGTCGCTATGAGGGCTATTTAAAACGGCAACAACAGGAGATCGAACGTTGTCGCTACTACGAAGAGATGATGTTGCCAACTGACCTAGCTTACCATCGTATCTCCGGTTTATCCACTGAAATCGTCCAACGTCTAGAGCGACTGCGTCCCGCCACCTTAGGACAGGCCTCTCGGATCTACGGAGTAACTCCAGCTGCGATCTCTATTCTGCTGATTTATCTAACTAAAACCGGCTTAACCAGAAACAGCTAATCAAATGAATTAACAAAATAAGTAAATAAGATGAGTTAAAACCGAAATTGCCGGCCCTAATGTATAGATCCCCAAAATTCAACCGGCAAACTCCCT
>CAVFMC010000019.1:0-12403 GCA_963623565.1 Bacteroidaceae bacterium
ATGTTGGTACGTTAAGATTATTAATCTATACGCTGGCAAATTCACCAAAGAACAATGGCGCACCGCAGTGGTTAATGAATATTTGCTAGTCCAAGAGAATGGTGCTTACCCGAATCCCAATCTGCTGCAGTTTCCAGAAGTCTGTAACGCCTTGATTAAACAGACTTTTCAGCACTATGCTACGTCGGATCAATCGGATAATGAACAACTGTTAGAGATTTATCACCGCCTGCCATCGAACGCGAAGTACGCCAAGCTATTGTACGCCGCCTGTTTAATTCAGTGTGGTAAAGGTGCGCTGGATGAGCTGAAAGACTGTCTACAGTGCATTACCGATTCTAAAAAATGGTTAGACGACGATTCCATGGTGCTGCTGCTGGATACCCTATTTAAGCTGGCGGGCGATCAGTACCTGGATAGTTCCTTAGATGAATTGACCGACACCGATGAAGCGATTAATTTAATTGTACAAGCTTACGTCAAACAGAATGAGTGCCCACGTTATCTGGCGGTTGAGCGGTTATCCAGACGGAGATTTAAGCATAAATTTAAGCATTTTGATATGAAGTCGCTCTATTCAACTAACTCGGTGCCGCCCGCACCGGATGATACACTGTCGACGAATGATACACTTGATACACTGCCGCTAGTTACTAGCAGCGACCCGTCGCAGCAGCAGCTCTATCATGACCTAGTGACTTATCGCAATCTACAGGCCTATACGCTGCTGCCGCTATATAAATGCCATGAATACCGACAACTGAACGACCCCTATTTACGCCAAAAGTTTTTTGCGGCCCAACAGCAGCTAGCGTTGCTCAGGGAACGCATTAACTGGCAGTACGCTAGCATCCCCAATATAGACTCTTTAAACAGCCAGAACTGCCCGCTTTTGGCGCAGCTAAAAACTTTACTCTGGCCGCTCAAACATAGCAATTTTTTAATACCCCCACTGCGATTTATTATTCGAAAAATGGATCTATTGACTACGATCCCGTTATCGAGCAGCTGCAAGAGTTTGATTATCAGCTCGAGCAGTTAGGCGAGTTTCTGAATAAAAACCAGGTGGCCCTACAAGCGCAACAGCGGCAAATGGCCATCTCGCCGCTGGATGACGCCACCGCCAGCGTTACGGCACTTACGCAGCTGCAGGTGCAAATTGAGCAGGGTTATACTCAGGTAGTGGATACCGGTGGTTTTCGTTTTTTTGATGAGCTGCATGCTATCCAACGGGAGCAAAATTCGGCCAATCCAGCGTCTACCGAGGCAACGGAGCCAGCGATGGTCTCGGTACAAGAACAGGAGCAACAAGCGGAGCAAGAACAGGAGCAAGAACAAGAGCAGGAGGAGGAAGCAGAGCAGCAACAGCAACAATGCCAACGGGATATCGCCAATTTCAATAAATTACAAGAGCGTAGTCCAGCGCTATTTGGAGCAATTTTTAGTTTTGGCACGGCCCCGATCGTTTCAAATGATGAAGCTTGCCTAAGTATTTCATTTTCATACTCCGGCCGCGGCCAACAACAATATTACTTCGATATTGAAAAGTTCTTAGCCACGCTGCAAGTGGTCTGCCCGGCCGCGGCGCTGGAGACCGATGCTGCTGCGTCCTCGGCTACCGGTGAATCAGACGATTCTAACCAAGACCCGCCTGAGCTGCGCAATTTAATAGCTTTAATAACCAAAATCAAACAGCGGGTCGGCGACATATTTGAAGAACCAGCTACAACGGATTTGATCAACGAGTTCCGCCGCACTGATCTGGAAAAAGGCCGGTTGCGGGAGAAATTGAGTGATAATTTTGATAAAATGATTTTTCGTCAGATCCGTGCCGTCTTCCGTGACAAGTTTTGTTTTGACCCAGAGCAGTTTACTCTGCCTGCCATGATCCAGCTGCTCTGTAATCCGGATCTGGCGCATGCGCTCCTGGAAGGGGACGCGATGCCCGCCGGTTTTATGCTTAAACGGCACTTGGATGGGCGCTTAATGATTAGTTATGACCAAAATTTAGTCTCCGCCGCCCGGAAACATCAAGAGGAAACCATGACCAATCATTTTGGTCGCGAGTATCTACAATATTTAGGCAAGGAGACCTGGCAACATGATGATAAGCCGGTTACAGACGGTCTTTCCAAAGAGAAGGTAGAGGAGGACTTAGACTTGCTGTTGAAGAGAAATCAAGATTGGCTACAACAGCAGCTAGGTTGCGATGCTGGCGCCTTTTGCCAACATTTTCAGTGCCCCTCCTCCACGGCCGAGGCGGCTACGCAGCAACAAGCGATCGGGAGTTTGATTAAAGCTTTGCGTTTTCTGGCGTCAAGTGCCCCTTCTCTGTTTGAGTTGTTTAAGCAACAGTACTTAGACAAGAACGCCGACTGGGGGCGTTTTCTGGACGGAGCCCATTTGCAAGCTTTTATGGCTGCCAGTTCGTGGAATCACGTTAATCAAGAATTTTTCGCCAAACTGGCGACGCGGCATCTCGATCATGTAGGACCCTATAATTTTGCCGCGCTCATCGCTCAATTTCACTGTTTTATCACCCGCATGCAGGATATCTATACCCGGACCGATCAGGGTGAATTTATAATTCAGTATGATTCCCCTTTCTTGGCGGATCCGCAATATGATAATTTATTCCAGAGTCTTAACGCCGCCGCTTGGATGGTGGAAACCGCGCAGCGTCCGGACGATCTACTGCATCGCTTACTGGACGACGAAAACACTAGCAGTAATTTAATGGCCGGTTTCCATCAGCAATTTATGCGCGATCCGAGCTTATTAGCTGAGCAAGTATTGATGCGCGCCGGGCAATCTACCGAAGAAAGTGATCTACTCACCCTAACTAATCAACCAGCGCATACTACTAAACCAAAGTGTACTTCATCACCGGTTCTGTCGAGTGCCGACGATGGACTGCACGATATGTATTCTCAAGCGATCCGGTTGCAATATTTTCCCAGTCAAGCCATAATTAATAATTTTGAACGGGCCGGGCAACAGCTGCAGGAGCAAGAACCGATTAAATCTAATCTAGATAGGTGGGATCAATTATTGAATAAACTGGATGAATATGCTGATACACAAGCCCAACCTACTTACGGCGAGTTTAAGAAGTGGATGACGCCACAGTCAGAAGAAGAACAACAGTCAGTAGAATATAGCCGTGAAATGATGATTCTGGATGGTCTGTTGACCAAAGAAAGCGATATAACTCAAATTAGGCAAGTGATTCAGCGGAAGCGGCAAGCGATTCCCGTTTTAATGCGGCAGCTGGCTTTAAACCCGGGACTGACTCCTCAATTGGCAGCCAGGTTGCTATGCAAATTAGCCGAATCTAATGTCAGTTTAGAACGGGATGACTTCTATACCACCAAATTGAATTTTCGTTTTCCTAGGATAAATTCAGACGGCCGGCAGGTTGACCCCATAAACTTGGATACAAAAATTATTAATTATTTTCCCTGTACCTTTTTTCATAAGTTATTCCTGGAAACCGATTTTTGTTCAGATCTGCAGACGGAAACACCACGCCACAAACCAGACATTAAAAACAACACAATCGTTGAAAGTGTCTTGTCCAAAATCAATGAGACTTTTAATAGCGGCCTACTTCCTCATGGCCTACGTCCTTGTTCGAGCTGTCCTAAAATCGATCAGCCGCAAAGTTTTGAAGTCTTTGCGTTGCTGGCGATGCTGGACGGCTATACTTGCCACAATGCAAAAACAGGGCTTGATGATATCTGGTCCTTATACAAAATTAATTCAATCAGGGAGCTTGTAATTGAGCAGTTCAATAAAGATCAGAAATTATATCAACATTATGATCTATTTATACAGCTAGCCCAGCAGACGCTGAGCCAGCTAAATTTTCATCAGCCGCAATCGGAGCAAGTCACCAAAGAACCGGACGAACTGCTCAAAGAGCTAGTTGCCAAGCTGGTGGATGCGACCAAACAGTGTGCGGAGGAACTCAAGCAAAAACAGGTAACGCGCGCTAGCAGTGATCCTACAGCTGCCGCTGCCAATGCTACCGCAACCGCGGCTGCACCCCAATCGTTAGATGCATCCGCTAACGGTTATACCATAAGAAAATATACAAAGCAGATTTTAAAATTCCTCAGGCAAGATTATAATTTGACTACTGTTAAACGATCGGACGCCGCCGTCGAAGCGGTACGGGAACAACCGGTAGCGGGAATACTGTTAGAGATTCTGCATGACGTGTCAAAAGGGTTTATCCCGCGTCCACCTAATACGCTATCTGAGTTATCCGAACAGTTGAAATATACCAAGGAGTTCAAACCATATATAGAAGAGAGTGAACAGTTGCTAGCTGGTAAAAAAAACGTTCAAGAGGACTATCGCGTCTGCCATTGGTTGCAATATATTGTAAATAAGTTGAATGGCCTCGCAGGCATCTTAGTAAGAACGATAATTAATCCTGCGCTTGATGAGGTAAAAACTGCCGCCGAAACAAAATATCTCAATGCCATTAAAGACCACTACCCTAATCAAAACGAAAATGAGATTAAAGAATTAGTGGAGGCGGCGATTAATATCGACGATACTTACGGCCGGCTGGGTGAAAATAGTGGCAACAATTATAGCCTGTTATACAATATCTTAAGTGTTGGTCAAGCCAGACGGCAACTGGTGGCGCAAATAATTAATGACATGGAATTTGAGAACAGTAACATTGATGATGCTGAGCGTTTTCAGTTCTTAAAAACGGTATTTAATGGCTCCGCCTTTAAGAACCGAGTAAAGCAGCTGAAAATTGATTATGATCTTAGCAAGGACGAACGTCCCAAGCGATCTTTTGACGCTGATCTTTTTACCAAGTTTACCAATTTTTATACTCAAACTAAGGAAAATACGAAGTGGCTCGCGTTGTTTCCGAAGATGAGCGATCTGTTTAACCAGTTATTTGGCGATGATGGCCCTGGTTTTACCCAAGACACCATCAAATTTCTGCAACTAATTACACAGTATGTGCCGTCGGTGCTAAATGATAAAGATCAAGTGCAGAAGTTTATTGCTAATTATAAAAACGCTACTTTGAAGGAGAGCGAAGATATTCTGGAACTGATAAAGGAATATGGCGAGCTCAAAGAGTTGTTATTAGACCGCAAACCGCAGTCCGATCAACTGGGTCAATTTGTTGCCTTTTCTAATGATTGCCGAAAATTACCTGCGATACTCACTAAGCGGGTAGGTTCAAGCATCCATGATTTCTTAACCGAACTAAAGCAATTGCCCAAGGGAGAGCAGGCAAGCGTCCAGATTCCGCCCGCTTGGTTGACAATACTTCCACAGCTGGGTCAACAGCCGATCGGCCAAGCGGTTTTTATTCCGCTATTAAACAGTATTAGCCAAGAATTATGGTCGCAATGGTTTGGTAGTAATCCGAAGCAATCAGGTTCAATTCGTAATCCCTTTTCCTCAGTAGAAGTGGACGGAAAGGCCACTATGCGGCCGGATCTTGATCCTACCGTATTGGATATGCTGCAACGCTTAGCCACCCTGCGGTTGCTGGAGGATGGTGGGTCAAATCCCGATCCTGCCAAGCTGTTTAATAAAAAATTTCTGTCCAAGAACCTACCGCCAGCCGATGATCGATTACATCAGCTGGCGGTGCAACTACTCCAGCAGATGTTTGATCTAGGCGCCAGAGCCTGTTTTGAACCTGATTCAGACGCGAGGCAGACCAATCAAGCCGAGTTGTTAAACTATCAAAACCTGTTGCGGGTGTTAGAGATAATTTTTAATGATGATTATAATCTACGTTTCGATCGCGAACGATTAGTTGTCCGCTTAGAAAGTTTTGCGTCCTCGATGCAAGCTCGCAATGACGCCGCAGTGGCCGCCGATAGCACTGTAGCCGCCGTTAACACTGTGGAGGTCATCACTGATGCGGAAGTCGCCGCGCTGCTGAGTGACCGTAAAACCTATTCGGATAAAGAGCTAGCCGATTATAAAGCGACTTTTACCTCACAGTCTAACAACAGCAAGCGGTTTCAACCGGAAGATTTACAGGCTATAGCCAATGAGTTAGAGCAACTGGCGCGGCAAATCGACCAGCCGTTGGGCCAGCATGCCGCTTTTATTAATCTAATCGAACAAGACTCCGCATTTAAAGAGCGATTGCTGCTAGGCTCTGCTGACCTGCCTCTAAACGCGAACGAGGAAGCTAAAGCCAAAGCGGAACAGCAGCTGCGGCAGTTAACCATTAAGGGCTTGACGGCTACGCAACTGGCGCAACTAGCACAGCGGCTGGGCCAGGCCTATCAACAGCAGGAGGAGAAGCGACGCAAGGCTTTAGACACTCCTCCGGTTGATTCAACCGAATTGGAGAACATTCGGATAATTAAAACCGACCTGTTGCATGAACTGCTGCTGGTACTAGCGGAAGGCCATTTTCGGGTGACCGGTAAATACCCGTTCTTGCATCAATTAATGGCCAGTCTCTTAGGTTGCCAATCTCTGCTCTCCAATAAACAGCTGTTCTTTAATCTAGGTACCGGGGGCGGTAAAAGCTGCATTACGGCGATTTCGGTGATGCTGGATTATCTGATCCATCCGGCCGGCCATGTGACCTACGTCACCACCGCTAATAATAAGCTGGCTGCCCGGGATGCTGCAGAGATTAACCAATACACCAGTTTTTTTGGCGTGACGACCCAGCATATTGACGGTAGCCAAACCGGCCGACCCACCGAGCTGCCAACCGATCGCAACAGTATTTTTGTTAGTGATGAAAATAACGCCACCATTACCATCGGTTTACTTAATCAAGCACACAGCGGCAGCGTCGAGCAGCATTCCGTCAGTTTCTTAAAAGATGAGGTGGATAAGGGCCATGCGCAAAATACCAAAGATGTGCTGGTAGGTCTGGATCCCAACACCGCGGCGGCCGCTGGCGACCAGATTAGTAATCCTAATGAACAGATTTATAATACCATTATCGATTATTTTATTAGTGAGCAAGGACTTACCCAGCCCGCTGATTTAGATGATGTGGTGCAGCAGCTCTACAAACGTCTCACTCCTGAACAGCTGAACACCCTGCAGTGCCTCTCCCCGCCCGACCAGCTGAGTCAAATGGTGATTGACAAGGAACTAGAGAAATTTGATGCCGCGCACCGCAATGCTAGCGACCCCGGTACCGTTGCCGCTCGCAACACGCATAAAGATGGACTCTACGCTAAAACCGCCTTGGCTAAGTATGTTCAAGCCGCGGCCAACTCAGTTCAAATATGGTCCCAAAAGCCTGACCAGCGCCGGGTGCAACTTACTATTAAGCGGGTGCATGGTAAACCAACGCTCAGTTATCTGCTAATTGACGCGGAAAGCGTGGCCGCCAGTAGTAGCTTAGTCCAAGCCGACCGACTCACGCCAGCCGATCGAGCAGCCCTGCCGACGGAATTTAAAGACCCGATCACCCTGAAAGAACTACCGGTCTATTTTGGACCGGATATGAGTTCCCTAGTGGTAGGCAAATCCTCGACTACCCTGTTAGAAGCCTTTACCTATCAGCAACAGACCGATCAGCTGGGGCAGAACGCTTTAACCCAAGCGCAGCAACATAGCGCCTGTTATTGCCAAACCATCCATAATATCGCTTATTCCGGTACCAATGTGGAAAATGAAGCTTATTACCGCTCAGTAGGTGGCTATCTGGTGGATCTACCGATCTCGCATGGCGGGCGTCGGGTTGAAAAAGAGCCGATCTGTACTTCCAAGCAGTCGGTGAAGGATATCTGTAGCTTAATGAGTCAATGTCTAACGGCGGATGATGAGCAGTATAATCCAGAGTGTAACCTGCAGCAGTCCACCCAGACGTTGCCGATTCACTATTTTAAACTAGTCAGTGCGGTTAAAATCCCCTGGCTGATCACTGCCTGCGAGCAGAATCCTAAAACTAAAGCCCGACAGATCTATTTTCTGCATACCGATGGTAAATGGCATCAAACCGGTGAACCGGCGGAGGCTATCGGTCTTACTGATACTCAGCTAGTAGAACAGCTCAAAGCGTCCTCAGCGCCACTGCCTATTTTACTAGGCACCAAAGAGCAGCTCAACACCACCATTACCAAGCAGCTGCCGCAACTCATTTGCCATACCGATGTTGATCTAGAAATGGCACAGCATTACGATGCCATCGTCAGCTCCGTAATGGGCGAAGGTGGAAATAAAAAGATTCCGGCGATGGGGTGCTTTAATACCAATGCCATAACCGCCAATGCCACTGGCCACGCCTGTAAGACCATTTTTGAGCAGCGTTCTAAGGCCGCCAAAAAACCAGCGGTGCTCTTTATTAAATCTGCCCAGGCGGATGGCGGTTTTGAACGTTGGAAATTAAACGCGGAAGGAACTGCTTATGTTTCCGATGGCATGGTTTCCGATGAAAATCACCCCGCTGCCGTCGAAGAATTAAATAAGCAGGGGCGTAAATCGGTCTCCTTTGCTGATCACTCATTTGGGCGCGGAACGGATACTAGTTACGGTAAAATTATTAAAGCGGAAGTGATCCCGGATAACGAAACTAATCTGCAGGTGAGCGGCCGTACCGCTAGAGGGCGTAACGACGGAGTGTGTGAAGCGTTGTATACCGCTAGTGATATTGTTACTAGCTGTCATCTAGAACAGAGTGCTGGCATCGACAATTATACCAGCTGGGGCCATGATGCCAATTTTATCAATCAACAGCTAGACAATACACGGCGTCAAAAGACGCAGATTAAAGCTGATCAGCTGGCCAGTGGTACACGGGTTAATCAATACGCTAAAGAAATAATTGATTTTTTAGATTACCTCACTCATTATCTACTTGCACCATCAGACAGGGCCAACCTCGCGGTTGTACGCCGAGTGGTGAATGAGTACGCCCAAAGTATCTCCAATAAGTATTTTACTCCTGAACAAGAACCGCAGCAGCTAGAGCAGCTCTGGCAGAGGTTGGAGGAGCAATTAATAAAACAAAGAATCTGTCTAAAGAATGACCAGTCAGCCGCTGACTCAGAGGCAGCGCTCGGCGCGCGCCTTCAATTGGTTAATAATTTAGTTAATAATGAGGAGATTACTACTATTATTGATGAACGCTTGAAACAGCTACAACCGGCAATCTGGCGCGCGCAGCTAGAGCAGTTTAAAGCTGGCCAGCATACCGCTGAAATCCTAACTCGCCCGCAAAATTATCAAGTAGCGCAAAAAGATAAACAACAGCCAAACGAATATGTAAATGAACAGTTAACCAAAGCTATTAACTACAATCTCAATCTCTGGGCTAATCGCCTGAGGAGGTTGATCGCCTATAAAAATAGCTTTGCTGTTCAAAAGGAGTTTTTTACCACCGAGCTAGCCCCGCTACTTAATGGTTGCAGTGCGCAGGATTTAGCTAAATTCACCATGATTAGCTCCGCCATGTGTCATGATAAAGAGCGTGGCGGAAATGATCTCTTAACTTTCTTATCACGGATGGCGCTTAATCCCTGTGAGGATTTTGCTAAGCGGCACTTAAATACCGATCATATTTATAATTTGCTGTTGACGGCCACTAACCATACGGCGCACAACAATTTGGAGCGAGTTCTTTCCAATAATCGAAAAATACCGATTAACGCACTTAATCTACTAAACCAGGCTACACAATCCCTGCAGTTAGATGCGACGGTCTCCCAACAACAGCAAATGGCGCGGGAGTTGAGCCGGAGTATCTATACCGCTATTCAAAACAAGATTAAAGATCAATATAGCGACCTCAGTGAGAACGAAGTGCGACAGCTTGGCGATAAATTGTATCAAAACTATTTTGATACGTATCTTGCAGGAGCAGATCATCAACTGGATAAAGAGGTAACCATGGCAACCGACTTAAATGGCGATCGCCACTTCGAGATTACTATGGATGCTTCTATCCATAAAAATAATTTATTGCGCTTCTCGCAACTCTGCAATAAAAACCCATATTCCGATTACTGGTTGCCCCGTTTATTACAGAAAGCCGGGCTATGGTCCCGTAGTAGTAATACAGATACGATAAAGAATATGATAAAAAGCTATAATCATCAACAACACCAAGTCCGAGCCAAAGTCCAAGCCGCGCAAAATGCACAGCCGTCAAACCAGTAAAATAGTCAGCACGGGCGGAATCCTGCGGCCTAACAGGTGCAGTCAGCTGCTAGTAACCGGACGGCTTTGTTGCCAACTTCCTGAACAATTAACTCTCGTACAAAAAGAATGAACTTGAATTTTAAGAAAACTCTGCATGTGAAGATCTTTATCGAATTTGTGGCCCTGTCTAAAACAGTTATTAGTTGAAATAGTTATTGACTGAGTGGTTTAGTTATGCGGCGCTGCTGTTTAACGCAGAGTTCATGGTAGCTACGGGCGATGATGGCCATGCCGATGCTGTTAAAGAGTAGGTTACTGCCACCATAGCTAATAAAGGGTAGGGCCAGGCCTTTAGTGGGCAAGAGCCCAATGTTAACACCCATATTAATAATTACCTGCATAGAGAGATTTAGTACCAACCCGGCCACCACTAAACAGATATACCAAGCATTCATCGCCGCCGCCAGACAGGCGATGCGCAAGCTACGATAAGCGATCATAATATAACTGCCAATTAAGAGTAAAGTGCCGAGCACGCCGGTCTCTTCCGCCAAGATGGCAAAAAGAAAATCGGTATGGGCTTCCGGTAGATAAAAGAGTTTTTGAACACTGTGCCCCAGACCCTTACCCAGCCAACCCCCTTGTCCAAAAGCGATCAGCGATTGGGTGAGTTGATAACCGCTGCCAAACGCCTGCTTCCAGGGATCCAAAAAACTAGTTAGCCGGAGTACCCGATAGGGCGAAATCACCATAATCATGGCAAACAGTAGAGCGATTAAGACAAAAATCAATAGAAAGCGGCCAATTCGTGCACCGGCCAGAAATAGCATACCTAACATGGTGGCGCTAATCACCACCGTCGAGCCAAAATCTGGCTCCAGTAAGAGCAATACCGCCAGCACGCCAAGAATACAGAGTGGTCGTAGAAAACCGCCTAAACTAGCTAATTTACTGCGCTGGCGTACTAAATAACCAGCTAGGTAGAGTACTACCGCAATTTTAACTAATTCAGAAACCTGCAATGAGATTAGGTGTAAGTTAAGCCAGCGAGAGCTGCCGTTAACAGTCAGACCAATACCGGGAGTTAAGACTAATAACAATAGAATAAAAGAGAGGATGATGAGCTGACCGCTGTATTGGCTCCAGCGCGCTAGAGGTAGCTGGATAGTTAGCCAACTCGCAACTAGAGCCAGCATGCAAAAAATGGTATGGCGGATAATAAAGTAAAAAGGATTATGGTAATGGTCGCTAGCGATTGCTAGCGAAGCGGAAGCCAACATCACAAAGCCGCAGAGAATTACTAGCAAGAGAGCGGTAAGCCAGATAGCATCATAATAAAAATCCTGCGGTCCTAATTTAATTACTTTGGCAGATTGTACTAGCCGCTGTACGAGGTGCTGTCTTTGCTGGCCGCTTAGCAGGTGACCGCTGTTGCGCGACGGGACGTGTTGACGGTTACCTAGCGCTGGTCGATGCTGCTGTTGCTGGTTACGCGGCTTCTGCTGGTTATGCATGGCGGTCTCTTATACGGTTTAGTTTACGCTGAACATTTCTATTTATTTACTAGGTTACTCGGTTATTATGTTACTATGATTTTAACCTTTTGTGTATAATAGTGTATAATACTAGTTCTTTGATATTATTATAACAACAAGTTTATTGTATAATGATGATAATAGATATGGTAACGGGAAGATGAGTGTATGAGCGCATGGCACGCAGAAACAAATTTTAAACAACTAGATAGTTCTTGGCCAAGCGTGCTAGCAGTGAGTCTGCCTATGATTTTGACCACACTTTCCCATCACTTACTGACGACCATCGATCGCTTCATGCTAATGGGTTTTTCGGCCGATGCGATGAATGCGGTATCAGTGGCCAGTCATTTCTGTGCGGTACTGAACTGTTTTTTTAATGGGCTGGCTGGGACCGCCGAAATTTTCGTGGGGCAGTATAATGGCGCTAAACAGTACCAGATGCTAGCGCAACCTAGTTGGCAGATGATTTATTTTGCATTATTAGCGTCGTTCTTTTATCTACCTATCGGTTACTGGTCCGAATATATTAATTTATTTCCAGCTTGTTATCTACAAGCGGGCGCAAATTATCAACGGATTGTGCTGTATGGCGGTCCGATTTCTATGTTGTATATGGCGTTAGCCGCTTTTTTTATTGGACGGGGACGTAGCTTGCTAGTAACGGTAGTGATGTTAATTGGGGCGCTCTGTAATCTAGTGTTGGATTATCTGCTAATTTATGGTGTAGCGGCTTGGGGAATAGTGGCGGGCGG
>CAVFMC010000020.1:0-12349 GCA_963623565.1 Bacteroidaceae bacterium
GTTCGGAGCTAGAGCCGGTGTGTCTTTCTTCCACCCTGGCCACCATTTTAATTTTTGCCTTGCTGGTGGCAAATGCCCGTCGCGGGAGTAGCTTAGGGGGGGGCAGCACTCCTGGCGTGAACAACTGTGCGTGGGTACGCTGGCGGCGCTCTTTGCTGCCTTTATGCTGATAGGAATTAGTTATCTGTCTTGTGGCAGTTTAGACTATCTATTTGGCTCCGGGTACCGCTTTACCGTAGCTTGTTATTATTTTAGCGGTTATTTTATTACTTTCTACGCCGCTTTTCTATGGTTGTTTGATTGCTTACCGCGGATGGCGATGGCGCTGGCGCGGTTTAGTTTTGTGGCGGATGAGGCGATGCTACGGCGGCTGTTCTGGTTCTCAGTGGCGGTGCTGCTAATCTGTTGGGCGCCGTGGATAGTGATCCATTGGCCTGGGAGTGTGGATTGGGATGGTTTGCGACAATTGAACCAGACGGTGGGTATACGCCCACTAAGTAATTGGGATCCCTGGCTAGTTACCGTCTTTTACTACTGGCCGCTGCTTTGGTTGGGGCGGCTGGTCAATGACAATATTGGCATCTTCACTATTATTTTGGCCAATGCCCTGCTATCCGCTGCTTGCTATGCAACTATTATTCGACACTGCTTACGACTGGTTCCGAATTATGTACTGTTTATCATTCTGTTAGTTGGTTTTGGTGTACTCCCCATCTGTGGCGCTTTTGTGCAGGTGGTAGTTAAAGACGCAATATGGCTTCCACTCTATGCACTGTTTATTTCCCTATGCATACAAAGCTATTTTCAACAGCGTCGACGGAATTTCATCCGCCTGGCGCTAATGGGGGTAGTGATCTGCTTTGTGCGGAATAACGGAGTCTATCTAGCGGCGCTAAGTCTAATTACGCTCTGCTGTTTGCTACCTACTAAGCAGATCAGACGGCAAGCGGGACTGGCGCTGTTTGCCGTCGCTACTGTTTATCTGCTGATGAGTTGTTTTATTACCCCCGCGCTCAAAATTGGTCCTACTAATAAGCAGGATTCGCTAGCTATTCCGTTACAGGGGATCGCGCGCTACGTTAAGGAATATCCACAGGATCTAAGTGCTGCGCAAAGAAAACTGATCGACGATAAACTTAATCTGCAAACTTTAGCCGATCGGTATAATCCTATCAACTTCGATAAGGTAAAAAATAATGGGCGTGCCGGTATTTACGATTCGCTAGCTTGGATCCCACCCCTCTGGCTGCAGCTAGCAGCTCGGCATCCCGGAGTGATGATAGAAGCGTTTCTGCATAATTCTTATGCTTATTATTATCCCTACGCACAGCCGCACGATTTTAAATTTTACCAATGCAAGTCCCCCATGGTATGGAAAGGCAATTTCCACTGGAACTACGCGTTTTCAGAAGACACCAGAGAGTACATAAAGAAGTATATTACCTGGTGGCAACGCACGCCGCTGCTGCATTTCTTTGTTAGCCCGGCTTTTCCTGCTCTGCTGATGCTGGCGGTAGCTAGTGCGCTACTTTACTTGCGGCGCTCGCAGTTGGCGACGCTGGCGCTGCTGCCTTTTTTTAACGTGCTGGTTTGCTGCGCTTCGCCCATTAATAACTCTATTCGCTATGCTAGCGGGAGTTACGTTTGTTTCGGTACAGTGCTGGCGCTGCTTTTTTATGCGTTATTATTGCCGCCGGTGGAGGCTACGCCCAAACCGGCACCGGACTGGCTGCGCCGTTTCAGCTGGCCTACCCGGCTATTGGCACTCTTAGTGTTATTAAGCCTAATTGGCGCGCAGCTACCCACCCATGAGCAGACCATGCGTAAGCTGCAGCTGGCGCAGCAGACACAGGCGCAACGAAAAGCGCAGCGAGAAGCACGTACTGCCCGTATCGATATTAAAAATCTGGGTAGTGCCGGTAATAGCATCATGATTCTGGAAAATTCCGGTTACCTGGATCCCTCCACCTCCATCACCACCCCTAACTGGTATCGTGATGGGAAGGGTATCGGCCAGATGGTACAATCGGCCAGAGGGGATCTAATGGTTAAGTTCCGTTGTTTGGGGAATGGTAAACTGGTGTTGACTCTACGTGGTTTAGATAAACGGGACAAGAGCGGCCAGCGCATTCCCATCTGGATCGAGTACACCGAATTTACCGTCAACGGCCAGCCGGCACTCACCGCCCCAACCGCGGTCTGGCATGATCAACCGCTTAAGTTAGAACAGGCGGTACGCGATGGCGAGCAGTTTACCCTACATGCTAAATGGCGTCCCCATCTGGTGATTTCGCCGATGACTAAGCCGGTTGGCGTCCAACCATCAAATAGATAGTTAATCACCGTTTTTTATTACCCATGCTCTGTTTAATTAGAGCCAATAAAGGATAAGCTAGCCACTGCGCCCAGTAGCGCTAGCTTATCCCTCAACTGTTATTTTGTCACGTTCTGTCACGTTTTTTTTAGCGACCAACCGCTGTAGCTGTACCGGATTGGACAAGTTGTCGGTGATTTGCTAATATAAACTGAATAAGAGCGGCGCAAGGTGCAAAATAGCATCAAATGATAAGCTAAATACCAAATAATGAATTAAATAAATAATAAATAATAAATAATGGATAGATAATAAAAACCATAAAGTTATAAGTTATTAATTAAGCATCGATTAATGCATGAACATTAAACAGATTAAAAAACTGATCGAGATCGTTAAGCAGCATGGTTTGGCGGAACTAAAAGTTAAAGAGGGCGAAGAGAGTATTCATATTATCGTTAACCGGGAGAGTAGCACCCCGGCGATCACGCTGGGTCAGGGGCAATCGCTGACCGCCTCCTTAACCGAAGCCAATCTAAACAATACGGCCCTGGCTGGTAGTGTCGTCGCCGAGACGGCTAAAGTGGATCCGAATAATAGCAATCAACCCAGTGCCTCTGCAAGTCCGGTGCTCACGCAGGAGCAGGGCGCCAATACCAGTTTTAATCCGGCGGATCTAGTAACATCACCTATGGTGGGCACTGTCTATCTCTCACCTAATCCGGGCAGCGATCCCTTCGTACAGGTAGGGAGCACGGTTAAAACTGGAGACACTCTTTGCTTGGTGGAAGCGATGAAAATGTTTAATCGGATCGAAGCCCATAAAGATGGCGTCGTTACCCAGATTTTGGTAAACGATAATCAGTCCATTGAATATGGTCAACCACTCTTTGTGATCGAATAACAACTATCTATGTAGTGATAGCCGTAGGCGTTATCAGCGGTATTGTACCGTTATACGATGTTATATCAGATCATAACTATTATGATTATGAGGTGATGATGAAGAAAGTATTAATTGCCAATCGGGGGGAGATTGCACTGCGGATTAATCGCGCTTGTCATGAGCTAGGGCTCAAAACGGTAGCGGTCTATTCCAGTGCGGACAAAGAGTCGCTCTCGGTGCAGCTAGCTGATGAAGCAGTTTGCATCGGACCACCTTCGCCACTGGAAAGTTATTTAAATATTCCGGTGATTATCAGCGCTGCGGAGATCACCGGAGCGGACGCTATTCATCCTGGTTTCGGTTTTTTGTCGGAAAACGCTAGTTTTGTTGAACAGGTGGAGCGTAGTGGCTTTGTGTTTATTGGTCCTAGCAGTGAAACGGTGGCTACCATGGGGAATAAAATTGCTGCCATTACCGCCATGAAAGCGGTGGGTATTCCCTGCGTGCCAGGATCGGATGGACCGCTCGGTAATGATATGGAAGCCAATCAACACATTGCCGAACAAATAGGCTATCCGGTGATTATTAAAGCCTCGGCTGGCGGCGGTGGCCGAGGAATGCATGTGGTTCGTTCTAGCGCGGAGCTACAGTTGGCCATCGAAACCGCGCGACAGGAAGCGGGTAGCGCTTTTGGCGATTCCACGGTCTATTTAGAGAAATTTTTAGAAACCCCGCGCCATATTGAATTTCAGATTTTAGGGGATGGCCAGGGACATGCGGTTTGCCTGGGGGAGCGAGATTGTTCGATGCAACGACGCAATCAAAAGGTACTCGAAGAGGCACCGGCCAGCGTACTAAGTGATGCGCAGCGCCGTATGATGCGCGATCGCTGTAGTCAGGCCTGCGAACAGCTTAATTACCGTGGCGTGGGCACTTTTGAATTTTTATATGAAAATGGGGAGTTTTATTTTATTGAAATGAACACCCGGATCCAGGTAGAACACCCGATTACCGAACTGGTCAGCGGGGTGGATCTAGTGGCTTGGCAGCTCCGGGTGGCTAGTGGTGAGCGGTTAAATTTCACCAATCAAGATGTCCGCTGGCAGGGGCACGCTATCGAGTGTCGGATTAACGCAGAAGATCCGGAGACCTTTTTGCCCTCGCCGGGTAAAGTGGAATGGTTTCATGCTCCTGGTGGTCCCGGGATTCGGATTGACTCGCACTTATACTCTGGTTATACGGTACCGCCCTATTACGATTCGCTGCTAGCTAAAGTCATCAGCTACGGCAGCAGTCGGGAGGTGGCGATCGCGCGGATGCGTGGGGCGCTGCAAGAGATGGTTGTCACCGGGATTAAAACTAATATCGCTATGCAGCTGCGGATTTTAGAAGATGCTGATTTTCTGGCCGGGAAAACCAATATTCATTATCTAACGCAGTTATTAAATAAAACCGATAAGAACAACAAAGCCAATCAATCCCAGTAAACAATGGTGAGTCTGATTACTAAACCAACTTATATATTACTGAATGGCTAAACTTAAATTTAAAATTGAAGTCGAATCTCTGTGCCAGTCGCTCAAGACTAGCTGGCGAAATTGGCAGGCTAAACGCCATGCGCGCACAGCAGCGACACGCTCTACTCGTACCGCTCCGCGACGCCACGCCCGCTTAAAAACTAAATTAAGCGCCGGCCTGCAACAGCTGTTGCATAACCCGGTGCTTAATGACTACGCTAAATTATGGCCCTACGCTAAGCCCTATTGGTTTCGTGCGCTGCTGGCGGCACTACTTTGTATTCCGGTGGGGATGCTGGATGCAGCGATCGCTTTTTCGCTTAAACCCTATATGGACGGCGTGTTGTTGACCCAGCAGCTCTCGCAGCGGATGACCTGGCTGATGCCGATCGGGATTGTGCTCTTTACCGCGCTGCAGGGCGGTCTGAACTATTTTGCCACCTATCTTAATACCTGGGTGGGGAATAAAATTACTAATGACCTGAAATACCAGCTCTTTGAAAAGATGCTAACTCTGGACTGTTCCTATTTTGACACCAACGACTCGGGCAGCCTACTGATGCGTTTTAATCAGGATCCGGATTCGGCTTGTGCCGCGCAGCTTGAGCGGCTGAAGAATTTTGTTAAGCAGATCGTCTCTAGCTGTTCGTTGATTGGGGTGCTCTTTTATAATTCCTGGCAGCTAGCTTGTATCACCACGGTGGTTTTAGCTCTCTCCTTCCTGCCTATCGCGAATATTCGTAAACGGATCGTAGGGGTGCTAAATAGCGTGGTCTCCGCGGGGGCTTCGGTGATGCGGGTCTATAACGAAGCGTTCGCCGGCAATAAAATTATCACCTCTTATAATTTGGACCGCCAACAGGCCAGTCGTTTTAAGCAGGTGCTTAACAGCATTTTTCGCATGCAGATTAAACTGGTGCAGAAAACTTCCTGGCTCTCGCCGATTATGCATGTGATTATTTCTATCGGTATTGGGCTGACTATCGGTTACGGCAGTTATTTAATCACCATTGGGGCAATTACCACTGGTAATTTCGTCTCCTTTATTACTTCGCTGCTAATGTTGTATAACCCTATTAAAAATATCGGCAGTAGTTATAGCGCAATGCAACAGTCGCTGCTGGCTATCGAGCGGGTTTTTGATCTATTGGCGCTACAGCCGGCGATTCAAGATAAACCGGACGCCATCGAACTGGGAGCCGATATCCGTTCCTTACGTTTTGAACACGTGGATTTTGCTTACCAGCATCATCGCGATAAAGAACATCTCGTGTTGCAGGACTTTAGTTTGGAGATCGAACCTGGACGGGTGACCGCGCTAGTGGGTAATTCGGGAGGTGGTAAGAGCACTATCGTTAACCTAATTCCCCGTTTTTACGATGTCACCGGGGGCGGAATTTATATTAATGATCGGGATATTCGGGATTATAGCTTAGAGTCGCTGCGGAATCGGATCGTAGTGGTGTTCCAGGATAATTTTCTGTTTGCCGGGACCATTCGGGAGAATATTCTCTATGGCAATATGAAAGCTACCGAAGAGGAGATCTGGCAAGCGGTACGGCTCTCCTTTTTGGAGGATTTCATTAATACCCTACCTCAGGGGCTAGATACCCAGATCGGTGAGCGCGGGCTGCTGCTTTCTGGTGGTCAAAAGCAGCGGATTGCCATCGCGCGCGCCTTTATTAAAAATGCTCCCATCGTAATCCTGGATGAAGCCACCAGTGCGCTGGATAATCAGGCGGAAGCGGTGGTGCAACGGGCGATTTATAATCTAATGAAAGATAAAACCGTGCTGATTGTAGCTCATCGGCTCTCCACTATTCGTAACGCCGATCGAATTTTGGTGCTGCAGAACGGTCAATTAGTGGAATCGGGAAGTCATAATGATTTAATTAATATTCCGGATGGCTATTATAGTCGTTTGTATAATTCACAATTTAATAAAAGTAGCGTAACGACTCCCGCGTCGCAGCCCACACCAGCTTAAAGGCAGCGTAGCCAAAGGCGGTTAAATGAGTTAGAATTAGGCTATAAATCAACAAAATTTAGTAAGAGTAATTATAACAATATAAAATTATTACATATTATTACATAGCAGAATTAAGCAAGAGAACAGAAAGATAGTAAGATGGCAGTAGAAACGCGCAAACAAGACAGTAACGACAATAAGAATGCATCCGCAGGTAGTTTTACCTACGATTCCAGCAGTATCAAGGTGCTGAAGGGGCTGGATGCGGTGCGTAAGCGCCCGGGAATGTATATTGGGGACACAGACGATGGCACCGGGCTGCACCAACTGGCTTTTGAGGTGATCGATAACGCTATTGATGAGGCGCTAGCTGGCTACTGCGATCAGATTAGCGTGACTATTCAGGCGGATGGATTCGTCACCGTGCGGGATAATGGACGCGGGATCCCTACCGATCTGCATCAGGAGGAGGGGCGTTCGGCAGCTGAGGTGATTATGACCGTGCTGCACGCCGGCGGCAAATTTGAAAATAACGCCTATAAAGTCTCGGGCGGGCTGCATGGCGTAGGGGTGTCGGTAGTGAACGCGCTCTCCGAGGAGCTGGTGCTGACCATTTGGCAGCGCGGGCACGTTTTTCGGCAGGTCTATCATGATGGCAATCCGGACGCTCCGTTAGCGGTAGTGGGGGATTCACCAGAGCATGGTACTCAGGTGAGTTTTAAACCGAGTGCCAAGACTTTTAAAAATATCGATTTTCGCGCTGAAGTATTAATTAAGCGGCTCCGAGAACTCTCTTTTTTAAATTCCAAAGTACGCATTTATTTTTATGATCAGCGCAGCGGGCGGCAGGAAGAGTTTTATTGCGATGAAGGGCTTATCGGCTACGTTAACTATTTAAATAGCAGCAAAAATCTACTTAATCAGCCGATGTTTTACTTCAACGCGGAGCGGCAGGGGATCCAGCTAGAGCTGGCGGCGCAGTGGAATGATGGCTATCAGGAGTTGGCTTATTGTTATACCAATAATATCCCGCAAAAAGATGGCGGTACGCACTTGGCCGGTTTTCGCGCTGGACTAACTCGTACCCTGAATAATTATGTGGAAAGCGAGAAGCTTTTAAAACGGGAAAAACTGAGCCCGGCTGGGGATGATGTACGAGAGGGACTAACCGTGGTGCTCTCGGTTAAATTGGCTGATCCTAAATTTTCTTCGCAAACTAAAGATAAACTGGTCTCGTCGGAAGTGAAAAATGTGGTTGAGACCTTAGTTGGCGAGTATCTAAATAATTATCTACTGGAGCATCCGGCGCAAGCTAAGGCGATCGCCAGCAAGCTGATTGAAGCGGCGCGGGCACGGGAGGCAGCACGGCGGGCGCGGGAGATGACCCGTCGGAAAAGCACCTTGGAGGTAGCTGGGTTGCCGGGTAAGTTAGCGGATTGTCAAGAACGGGATCCGGCGCTGTGTGAAATTTTCATCGTAGAGGGGGATTCAGCTGGTGGTTCCGCTAAGCAGGCGCGCAATCGCAAATTTCAGGCTATCCTACCGCTGCGAGGCAAGATTATGAATGTGGAGAAAGCGCGCTTTGACCGAATGCTAACCTCCGACACCATTGGCACGCTAATCACCGCGCTAGGTTGTGGCATCGGGCGCGAGGAGTATCACCCGGAGAAAGTGCGTTATCATCGTATCGTAATCATGACCGATGCGGATGTGGATGGTTCGCATATCCGGACCCTGCTACTGACTTTTTTCTATCGCCAGATGCCGGAACTGATTAATAATGGCTTTATTTATATTGCTCAGCCGCCGCTCTACCGCATTAAACGTAATACCAAAGAGCAGTATATTAAAGGTGATAGTGAATTAAACGCTCAGCTGATCAGTTGGGGGCTGGATGATGGGGTGTTGATGGCGGATGACGCCAAGGACGCAGATAGTGCGAACGCCAGCGTAGTCAAATTAACCAATGCGGAGTTGCAAACCCAGTTAAATTCATGCGGGGAGATTTTACAATATTGGGAAGCGGTAGCGCAACATTATTATCCTTTAGTGCTGCTACAACAACTGTTGCATATTCCGCCGCTACAGGCTAGTGATTTAACTAATTCGGTGGCAGTAGAAAACTGGGCGCAAGCGCTCACACAGGCAGTGACCGCAGCTGACCAGCAAGAGGGGGTGCGTTGGCGTTATCGATTGCAGCCGCTGACTCGGGCTACGTCGCCGAACTCATCTGGCGAACCGGAGTCGCCGCGCGCGAGCGATGAAGCAAAGATGGCGAGTGCGGAGAGTGCAGATTCGGCAACGTCAGCACCGACAGCGTCAGTATCGATGGCGGTAGCTGAAGAGCGTTATTATCTGCCGCAACTGATTCGTTTTCAGCATGGCGAAGAGACTAGTTACAGTTTTAATCCGGCTTTTTTTAGCACGCCGGAGTATCAGTTTATGGTAGCCTGGCGGCAGCAGCTGGCAGCGTTACAGCTGGATCAGCTCTGCCTACAACGGCGGGGGGAGCGCCGTCATTTTAGTAGTTGGCTAGAACTGTTTAATTATGTGACTAATGAAGCTAAACGAGGGCTGACCATTCAGCGTTATAAAGGTTTAGGAGAGATGAATCCGGAGCAGCTCTGGGAGAGTACTATGGACCCAGAACGGCGGAATATGCTGCAAGTCAGTATCATAGACGCCATGGAAGCGGATCGCCTGTTTAGTGTATTAATGGGGGATCAGGTGGAGCCACGACGAGCTTTTATCGAGCAGCATGCCCAAGAAGTCAAAAATTTAGATACCTAAAGGGTATATAATGCAGCACGTGAATGCCTAATTAAGTTTAATATAAGTTTAATATCATATTAAAATAAAGTTAGAGTCAGAATAACCGATGGATACCGAATATAATCCGCATAAGATAGAACCGCTAGTACAGCAGCAGTGGCAAGCGCAGCACAGTTTTGAGTGTGACGAGCCAACGAGCGCGCAGCGCAAATTTTATTGTGTTTCCATGTTTCCCTATCCTAGCGGTAAAATTCATATGGGCCATGTGCGCAATTACGTGATTACCGACATGTTTGCCCGTTTTCATCGCCAGTTAGGGGAGCAGGTATTACAACCCTTTGGCTGGGATGCTTTTGGGTTGCCGGCGGAAAATGCGGCACTGCAGCGGCAGATCGCGCCCTCCAACTGGACTTATCAAAATATTGCCCAGATGCGGGAGGCGCTTTGCCGGTTGGGGCTCTCCATTGATTGGCGGCGCGAACTAGCCACCTGCCGTAGTGATTATTATCGTTTTGAGCAGGAGCTATTTTTGTGGATGTATCAGCAGGGGCTGGCTTATCGTAAGAAGTCGGTAGTTAATTGGGATCCAGTGGATCAGACGGTGCTGGCCAATGAACAGGTTGTAGATGGACGAGGCTGGCGATCCGGTGCGTTAGTAGAGCGGCGAGAGATCGACCAATGGTTCTTAAAGATTACCGCTTACGCTGAGGAACTACTACAGGATTTAGATCAGCTAGAGCAGTGGCCGGCTGAAGTTAAAACTATGCAACGCAACTGGATTGGTCGCTCGGAGGGGGCGGAGGTGCAATTTCAATTGTCACCCGCAACAGTAGCGGCAATAGCGTCGGCGGCCAGTCAGGATGCAACGACCATCAGCCCTAATCTTACCATTTATACTACCCGCTTAGATACCATTTTTGGGGTTTCCTACCTGGCGATCGCCGTCGATCATCCGCTAGCCCAACTGGCCGCGCAGCAGGATTCTCGGATCGCCGCTTTCGTGGAGCGTTTTCGTCATCTAAAAGTGGCTGAACGGGATTTAGCTACGCTGTCCAAAGAAGGGATCCAGACCCCCTGGGCCGCGCTGCATCCGTTAACCGGTGCACCGATTCCGATTTGGATCGCCAATTTTGTGTTGATGGATTATGGTAGTGGGGCGGTGATGGCAGTGCCGGCGCATGATCAACGAGATTTTGAATTTGCCCGGCAGTATCAGCTACCGATTATCCCGGTGATTAAACCGGCTACCCCTGCGAAGAAGGTGGATTATCAGGCGGCGGCTTGGACCGAGGCGGGAGTGTTATTTAATTCCGGCACCTTTGATGGACTGACCTCTAACGGGGCCAAGTCAGCGATTTTAAATCAGCTAATGGCGAACGGTCAGGGCCAGCGTAAAATCCATTATCGACTACGTGATTGGGGAATTTCGCGGCAGCGCTACTGGGGCGCGCCGATTCCGATTATCTACTGCCCGCACTGTGGAGTGGTGCCGGTGCCGTCTGACCAGCTGCCGGTGCTACTGCCGGAAGCGGTGACTCTGACTAGTCCCCATTCGCCGCTCTTAGATATGCCTAGTTTCTATGCGGTAACCTGTCCGCAATGTGGGGCGCCAGCGCGGCGGGAGACTGATACTTTTGATACCTTTATGGAATCCTCCTGGTACTTTTTACGCTACTGCAGTTTTGATTGCGCGTCGCAGATACTGGATCAGCGGGTGGAAAGCTGGCTGCCGGTGGACCTTTACGTGGGCGGCATCGAACACGCCATTTTGCATTTACTTTACGCCCGTTTTATTCATAAGGTGATTCGGGATCGGGCGCAGGGCGGCTACCGGATCGGTGATGAGCCTTTTAAAAAGTTGCTGACCCAGGGGATGGTGCTTAAAGATGGTGCAAAAATGTCTAAGTCGAAGGGCAATGTGGTGGAACCAGGCGCCATGATCGAACAGTTTGGTAGCGATACGGTGCGGTTGTTTATTATTTTTGCTGCACCCCCCGAGCAGGCGCTAGAATGGTCGCAGAGCGGGGTGGAGGGGGCTTATCGCTTCTTGAAACGGGTTTATGCCATGGGTTATGCCCTGGCGACGGCGGCGTCAGCAGTTGAGATGGATCGACGGCGGATCGATCTGACTTTGATGGATACCACTTTAGCCAACGATCCAGCTGCCCAGACCGCGGTGGCTAGTTGGTATCAACTGCTAGCCCAGATTAGCAAAGATATGCAGGAGGGGCATTTAAATACCGTGGTTTCGGGGGCGATGAAACTGTTTAATCTGTTACAGGATTGGCAGCGCCAGCACTGGTGGCCGCTGCTATCAGCGGGTTTTGCTACTCTGCTGCGAGTGTTGTACGGGGTGGTGCCCCATCTAGCTCATTATCTTTGGCAAGCGATCGGTTTTGGTGCTAATAGAAATGATAATAATAATGATGATGATAGCGCTAGCACGCCCCGGTACGATATTGTCGCCGCCGGCTGGCCACAGCTAGATACAACTGCGCTAGCCCAAGCGCAAATTACCATCATTATTCAAGTTAATGGTAAGATGCGGGATAAGATTAGCATCGCCAGCGCTGCTATCAGCCAAGAGGAGATCTGTCAGCAGGCGCTTGCGCAGCCCAAGGTACAGCAAAGTTTGGCAGGGCAGTCACTGCGCAAGGTAGTCTGGGTTCCGGGTCGGTTGTTAAATTTAGTTACTTAACATAAAATGTGCTTAATATAAAATAAATGGCGGATACAGATTGATAATAACAGCTATTAGCTAGCGCTATGTTCACATGGTTAACCGCCTGTCATTTTCGTAATCTAGTCTATCAGCCGGCCGGTTTAACTTGTAAGCGCTTTAACCTGATTTACGGGGATAATGGTTCGGGTAAGACCAGTCTGTTGGAGGC
>CAVFMC010000021.1:0-10768 GCA_963623565.1 Bacteroidaceae bacterium
ATTATTATTCTGAGCGCTCTGTTCTCCAGCGATATCTCTCTCGCTACTACCACTAGCCGCATCGCTAGCCAGGTCATCACTAGAACTCACCTCGACGCTAGCGCCATTACCCCCACTGTTACTATCACGGCTCTCCGACGCTCCTACCATCGTCAAGGTGGGACGAGGCGCATTACGATCCATGCTAGCTACCTGTGAAATACCGGTTACCACCACGGTAACCCGCAATTCATTACTCATATCATCATCAATTACCGTACCCACCACTACCGTGGCTTCATCCGCGGCAAAATCACGGATAATCGAGCCAACATCTTCAAATTCCCCGATCGAGATGTTAGAACCAGCGGTAATATTAACCAGCACTCCCCGCGCTCCTTTGAGATCTACATCATCTAATAAGGGGCTAGCGATCGCCGCTTCTGCCGCCAAACGAGCGCGATTTTCACCACTAGCGCAGGCAGTACCCATCATCGCCATACCCATCTCTGACATCACCGTACGTACATCTGCAAAATCAACGTTAATTAACCCGGGACGGGTAATCAGTTCAGAAATACCCTGCACTGCGCCCAGTAATACATCATTGGCCGCATTAAAAGCGGTAATTAAACTAATATCCTTACCCAACACCGGCAAGAGACGATCATTAGGAATAGTAATTAGCGAATCTACATGCGAGGCTAGTTTAGCAATCCCTTCCTGCGCTAAGCGTGCCCGTTTGGGCCCCTCGAATGAGAAAGGTTTAGTCACCACCGCCACGGTCAATACTCCCAGCTCTTTAGCGATTTCTGCAAAAACCGGTGCTGCCCCGGTACCGGTACCGCCACCCATGCCAGCGGTTAAAAAGACCATATCCGAACCAGATAACAGATCCCTAATCAAATCACGATTCTCCTCGGCCGCCTGTCGCCCCACCTCTGGATTGGCCCCTGCACCTAAACCCCTGGTTAAACCTTCTCCTAGCTGCAGCAATACCTTAGCTTTGGATTTGCGTAGTGCCTGTAGATCGGTATTAGCGCATACGAATTCTACACCCCGCACATTGCCTTCTAGCATATGCTCCAGCGCATTACTCCCCCCGCCACCAATCCCGATCACCTTAATAATGGCGCTAGTTTCCTGTTTATCCGGTAATTCAAACATCTATCAACTCGTTCTGTATTTTATCTTAGTTATTAAAGCGCTTTAGCACATTTTACTATCTTATTCTACTGCCTACTAACTATACTCTATATACCCACTTATAGTATATATCACTTTGCTTTATATAGTTTATATAAAACATTTTGTGATGAAGAACAAGCAAGAAGCGGCGTTTTTAACCAACCGGCTATCGTTTTAATAAGTTCTTAATAATTCGCTACATCCTGTACCCCCACTTAGCTTTAATCCATCCGCTTTACGCTAACAAATTCTTCTGTTACCCGGTTAATTGTCCGGCGGATTTATTCCTCTTCTTCATCGCTAGCTGGACTTTCTTCCTTCTTTTTATTGTCCGGTGGATTTTCTTCCTTCTTTTCTGGATCAGGATTCTGTTCTTTCTTAGGTCCCTCTTTCTTCTCGCTAACCTCTGAACCGTTGCCTTTATCTTTCGCCGCCATTCGATCACTCGCCACACTCGCTTCCCGTTGCTGTAAGAATTCTTGTGTCACCCCACTCATCTTAGTGCTCGAGGCTTCTGTATTCTGCTGTGCTTTTTCGCCTACCCCCCGTACACCACCAGCAAACCCCTCGTTAAACTTGGTTGCTCCGCCTTTTACCGCTTCTACATTGCGCTCTTCTAGGCCTGCTGCCGGGACGGAAACACCTACCAAACGCATCGTCTCGCTATACAATAGATGGATTAGCGAAAAGCTCATGTTGACAATGGAGATGGCAACGTAGGTATAGACGCCCAAAAACCCTAGTCCTATTACTAAATTCCCAATATTTTGGACATTACTTTTAAAAGACGCACCATTACTAAACTCACCCACCGACACTTTACTGTTAAAAAAATGGGTATAAGTTTTACTAATGGCTAGATTTAGCATATCAAAACCTATATAAGAGAGCATCATTCCGGCCACGAAACCGATTACCATCAAAGCGGGACGAAAAAAAGTTCCGACCAACTGATGGATAAACTGCTCAGCCTCACGCGAGAGCAAGGGATTATCTTGCGACGCGCCCGACCAGAGTATTAAAAAGCAGATGATCGGTGCCGCCACCAAAAGGGCTATCAACGAGATTAGCCAACTAATTCCGCCAAAAATAAATAATAGTGTCGGAATTAGAGGCACATATAAAGCTAATAACACTCCCATCGCCAAAAGTGGCACCGCTACACCTAGTACGAATGGCATAAACATGGTTAAAAACTGAAACGCAATCTGGGTACCGGCAGTAGTAAGACTCAGTAAGGAGGTTATTACTCTGACCGCACCCATGGTCGCTCCAAATGCCGTCCCAAAGGAAGGGGGAATTTGAGCCGCGATATAAATCAATGGCCAAGTAATACTGGTAGTAATAAACATTGCCATCGCCGAGTAAAAATCCGCCAAGATACCACTGGCCTCAGCAATTATCGTTTTCCCGATCTCTTCTAGCCGATAGATTGGAAAATGATCGCTGCTGGCCATCTGTGTGGTCCAAACATCAATAATTCGCGCGATATGAGTGGAGCAGATCTGCATCGGTAAGGAGCTAAAAGCGGCTGCTACCGAAATACGGGTCGGATCCATACCAGTGGCTAGCCCCAGTAGTTTAATCCTTTTTGAGACATTAAACTCTTCAGCGGCAGAATATTTTTTAATGGTATTGGCTATGGTATCAGCGCTATCTAAACTCTCGATTAGCCCACCCGTTGCCTGCAGCTGCTGCCGCGCAATTGGAGCGGAAGAGTTAACCAATAAAAGGGCGTCATATAGCACGTTGCTATCATTGCCTAAGATCTTTTTCACGGTTGAAAACTGGGTCTTACTAATACTGAGCTGATAGGCATCATCACGTGGTTCATTACTACTTAGCAGATAACTATCGTCAATGGTACTATTTGTACCAGTTTTAAGATCGCCAATACTCTTAGAAAGATCAAAAAAATAATTACCGATAAACATCCAGCCCCGCTTAGTCAGTTTCTGATACAGCGCTTCGATTTCTTCCTTGTCTTTATCCTTACTGGTATTAGCTTGTTTAGTTAAACGGTCAGCTAACTGGTTATACACCGCACTTTGATAATTCTGCGCTGCGGTTACTAATGCGGCCGGTATATTCACCAGTAGTTTATTACTGGCGTCAGGTAGGGTAGTTTTATCATCAATAGCAGTGACGATGGTTTTAGAACAGTAATTACTATTTTGCTTACTCGAATAACAGGGCAAGTTGCTTCCAGTCTTAACATAACCTTTATAATTATTCTCTACAAACTCTTGCACTGCTGCGGCAAAATCCGAACTACTTTCCGCACGCCAGTTGATAGTATCTTGCGCGATACTAGCTAAAGCAGCTACCATACCCCCACTGCCTACTAGCGCTTCATGCTTCACCGCGACGGTTTCTTGTGTGTTTGCATCGTTGCTAGTTAGATCTCCATAAAAAATAGCACCGCAGATACCAATCAGTTTTTTTGCCGGAAACTCTATTAAATTAGCCAGCGCATGATCACTATCTTTTAATTTGGCATCGACGCACTGATAATTATCCACTAGATTGTTGCCCGGAAAACTCACCTTACCGGTACTAGTATCATCCTTATATAAACTGCCATCCGCCACACCAAGCTGCAACGGTGTGTCGTTCTGCAAAGCAGTAATACAACTATCCAGCTCCGTATCGGTTTTACCGCTAGCGGCCAGATTAGTCTGCCGCTCTTGTAACAGTCTTAAATTATATCCCCGTAGATTATCTAATTTCTGCGCGAGCGCGTAGGAACATAATAAACTGCGCAAAACCGTCGCGCTTCCCACATTAAGTGCCTTATCTTTTTTCTTATTAGCTTTGGCTATATTGGTAATCGATGAGTCATAAGTAGCAGCGTCAATTAACGAAATATCCGGAATTCGTATAGCTTGGGCAAAATCAGCACCCGTTGAGGCGGCATAATTTAAAATAGTACTGGTATAGAAAGTTTTTTGATCCTGTACGAGGTAAGTACATACGTTACTCCAAAACATATTAGCTAAGCCTACTCCCTGGACTACCACCATCATCACCAAACTATGAATCATTGAATAACCGGTGCTGTTGGGAATTAATAACACCGTGCTCAACGCACATTTCAGTGGCTGCCATAACATAGTGCCGCGAATTAAGTTACGGCTATCTACATTAGCTTCGGCGATAATTTTGGCCGCCATATAAATAAGCAGCGCTGCTTCGATCGCTAAGGCGCCATAACTTAAACTCTCAAAGATCACTCCGAAAATAGAGGCAGGTACGGAACTCAGTGCACTGACCCCTTTTACCCTACCAAATACGCTGCCGAGTACCGCTTGTGCGATATCGGAACTACCGGTATAATCGGTAATACTATTGACGACGGCGACCGCATTACTGCTGTTCGCGGCATAAGCTGCATCAACTAGACCTAAAATGCTCAAGAACGCAAATAAGAGATATAATAACACTGAAACAATGGCAAGGTATAAGCAGCATAACGCTAAAGAAGCGGCATCGCCACCATAACAGCTTGCGCCGCTAGGATCTTGTACCTGCCCGCTCATATCCAACACTGACATACACCACCTATCCGTTTTCTACTAATCCAGCTGCGCCAAATTATGCAAGAACTATCCACTATTCTTAACCGCCGTTGCCATTACCACCGTCAGAGCCAGTTATTGTGATATTTTGCCCTTTATCTTTACCTATACCTGCCGTTTTATTGTCACGGCTTATTGAAGTTAATTTTCCGCCTACGTCTTTCTCTAACCCCCCCGCGGCGCCCGCCGTTGATTCCGTTCCACGTCCCGCGCTGTCGCCAACCCCACGCAGGCCGCCTGCACCAGCCTCCGCGAATTGAGTAGTACCTGCTTTGGCCGCTTCGATATTGCGTTCTTCAAGACCCACCGCTGGCGCCATTACTCCCACGATTCGCATGGACTCACTATACAAAAGATGAATTAACGAAAAGCAAAGGTTCGCGATAGATACTGCGGCATAAGTATACACCCCCAGGAAACCGATTCCCATTACAAAATTACCAATATAACTCATGTTGGTTTTAGCTGAGCTCTTGCTTAGGGTAACCTCGCTACCAGAGAAAAAATGTTCATAAGTAGCGCTTACCGCTGAATTTAATAGGTCAAAACCGACATAGGTAAGCATCATACCGGCTAAAAAGCCAATTACCATCAGCGATGGGCGAAAAAAAGCGCCGATTAGCTGATGAATAAACTGCTCCGCTTCCCTAGATAAGAGTGGATTATCCTGGGAAGAGCCGGACCAGAGCATTAAAAAGCAGATGATTGGCGCGGCAACTAAAAGCACCAACAAGGAAATGACCCAACTGATGCCGCCAAATAAAAAGAGTAGGGTGGGAATTAACGGTACGTAAATGGATAACAAAACTCCGAATGAAAAAAGCGGAATTGCAACACCAAAAATTAGCGGCATAAAAACGATGAGAAACTGAAAACCCATCTGGGTACCGGCAACCGCCAAGTTAAGCATGCTGCCGAAAACTTCCATGGCGCCTAGAGTTACACCGAAAAAACTGCCGAATGCTAAACCAGCCTGAGCCGCTACATACGCGCCTGGCAAGACAAAACTGGTTCCCAACACTAGTACTAAAATATCGTAAAAGTCCGCCAGCATCCCCCCCACTTCCTTGATCATGGTATGGCCAATCTGCTCTAAACGATAGATTGGATAAGTATTGCTATCCACCATCTTCTCAGTCCAAGCGTCAATAATATTGGCCACATGGGCAGCGCACATCTGCAGGGGAAGCGAACTAAATTCAACGGCCACCGAAATACGGGTCGGATCCAATGATGATGCTGCTCCCAGCTGGCTTTTTCGCTCCGAATAATCTTTATACTGCTTGGCGCCCGAACGGGTTTTAATCGCGCTGGCTACGGTCTTATAATTGACCAGTGCATTAGTATTATTATTAATACTAGCTTCTGAGTCCGCTACGTCTGTCTGATAGGGGGTAGATGTCAGTAGCTGCTTGGCCACCGGCGCCACGCTATTCACCAGCAGTAGCGTGTCGTATAGGATATTTTTATTACTATTACTACTCAAAATTTTATTTAAATTTGTTATACTACCGATACTCAACTGCTTGGTATTTTCGCTAGGCTGGGCTTCTGTGGTGATATAACTATCCTTAAATGTGGTCGCCGCTTTAATGCCATTTAAATTGTCGGCAAGCTTAAAAAAATAATTACCGATAAACATCCATCCCTGCTGGGTTAGTTCTTTGTAAACACTATCAGGGTCCGTAGTACTTTCGGCATCATCCATTTGGTGTGATAAACGATCAGCAATTAGATTATACACCGTAGTTTGGTAGGTTTGCGCTGCAGCTACTAACGCGGATGGCAGATCTACCTTTAAGCTGCCAGTTGAACCGATAGGTAATATGCCCTTGAAGTTAACAAACGTAGATTTGCTGCAATTGCTCTGATCATTATAATAACATGGCTTATCGGTATTATCATTCAACACCGAACTAAAAGTATCATTAATATACTGTTTTACGATAGCTTTATATTCGCTATCTTCCACCCGCCAAGCAATCGTCTCTTGCGCTACACCAGCCAAAGCAGTAATCATACCCAATAACGCTTCGCGTTTAGTACTAGCCAGTTGCTGATTATTATAATAACTATTTGATTTGTTATTACTTGCAGTTTGACTAGTGCCGTAGTTAAAGATACCACATAGCCCTGGGAGCTGGCTTTCATAATCGGTTAATTTTTGTAAATCACAAGTGGCCCGCAAAGCATTTACACACTGATAGTTATCTAGCGCCATCCCTCCAGGTATATAGAGTTTACCGTCACTAGCGCTATCTTTATACAAACTACCATCAGTCGCCACAAACTGCAAGGGAGCATCATCCCGCAACGCACTGATACATTGATCGATTTGGGTATTTACCGTGCTACTATGGTTCTCTTTCTCACGGCACTGTTCTAGCTTACTTAAATTGGCTTGCCGCGCGGTGTCTAAACTATGTGCCACCGCGTAGGAACATAATAAACTCCGCAACACGGTCGCACTACCAACTTTGTTACTTCCACTATTACCGTTTTGGTTATCAGTATCTTTCAGATAGGAAATGGGTGTAGCATATACATTTGGGTCAATTAAAGAACTATCCGGTTTCTGCATCGCTTGGCCGATAGCGCTACTGGTGGTGCCATCAGTATTAGCAATTTCGCTTACGTAAAGCGCTTGTTGTTCTTTGACCAGATAGGTGCAGGCGTTACTCCAGAGCATATTGGCTAGCCCAATCCCCTGCATTACCACTAACATCACTAGACCATGCGCCATAGAATAACCGGTACTGGTAGGTACCAACAGGCTCACGCTCAGCATACATTTAATCGGAGTCCAGATGATGGTGCTGCGGTTAAGACCTCCGCTATCCAGGTTCATTTCAGTAACAATTTTCATCACCATATAGCAGAGCAGCAGTGACTCCACAAACAGCGCGCCGTAACTTAAACCTTTAAAAACCACCCCTAACACCGTAGCTGAACTACTAGTTAAGGCGCTGATCCCCGACATTCTACCAAAGACCCCGCGCAGCACCCCCTGGGCCAAATCGCTGCTGGTAGTATATTCGGTAAAGCTTTCTATGGCACTCTTCGCGTCGACTGAGCTACCTGCAGTCACTAAACTGCTAGCGGCCTGCGCTAGATCATGGAATGCAAACAATATACATGGGATAAACAGAATAAATGCAACGATACGCCCAACCATGCCGCGGCCTTGCTGCCAGCTGACGTGATGAGCAGGCAACGCACAACTACAGTGATCGCTACCTAGAACATGGTTTTGCATTATAGTTTTACTTAACATGTTATCCCCCTGAACTTTGTAGCGCTGAACTTTATCCTACTTGTGCACTGGTGCACCGTGCTGCCCCACTTTCCATTGACAAAATATACTACAACCCGCCATCCTTTGCAATTTTTATTAATTCTATCTCATTCTATATGTTTATAAATTTCATATCTATAGCACGTATGGCGCCACGCAGTCACTGTTACTCTCAATGCTGCGGCAGCGTGACAAAATCTGGATCTTTAGCATACGTGGTAACAATATCCTCCGCCAGTTTATCAATTACCCCCTTACGCAACTCATCACTAATCACGCCGCCTGAGCGCTTGAGTTGAGTCAGTAGCTTTTCCAAATAACTAAAGGCACTCCCGGAAGGAAAAAGCCGCGCCAATACTACTCGCGCGTTTTTCGGCCCGATCGCCTGATACAATTTATTGCGTAACAGCACATCCTCTGCGGTGGTGGAAAAAGCCCACAACTCAATCGGTCCCAGAGTGGAAGTTAATAACTGAATATAATTGCCCTCTTTGGTAGCAAATTGGGCTAAAAAATTGGCTCCACCCCGCCCGGGTCCATGGACATAATTACGCAGTGCATTCTGCGCGGTCTTAGATAAGCCAAAAATTTCGGCGGTTTTGCGAATACTCTGCTCCGGACCAGCATCCATAATAAAGATGGAAGTGGCGAATTCTACCATCACCGGATCAAAATCTTCGACCGATTGGGACAACAGGGCAATCTGTACTTTCCATTTGCGCCCTTCGCGCATATCTACAATCACCTGCTCACGCACTGCCCGACTCTTAGCGGTACGGTGGAACTCATCGTAGACAATACGCTTAAGATCCTCCCGAATCTCATTAATCCGAGTTTCATGATAAGTATGATAAGTTTGCGAAATATTGGCCAGTATATCACTAGTTAAATAAAAATCCCGCACCAGTACGTAGCGCGCTAACATATACATAATCGCGGTCTGCCGATCGGCTGCATCACCGCCACTTTTAGCTACTTCATCTAAATCCAGCGCCACCACCCGTGCCTCTCCTATATCAAAACGGGTGGGTTGCGATAACACCGGATATTCCCGTACCGCGGCAGAAATCATTCGGGCAAAAGCATCAATTAAGCTCTCCTTAGTGGGTGCGGTAATTTTGCCGTAAAGATCCTCTACTGCATTCGAACGGCAAATGGATGCCGCTTCTGCGATCAAAGGCACCGCATAACGCTGGGCTAAAATCGCTTCATGGATAAAACCAGCTAAAAACAGCGCATCGGTAATCTCCCACCAGGTGGTATGCGCATCAATATTAATCGTAATTTGATCCAAAGCCTGATCAATCACCGGATCAATGCCGCGCGCATAACTATTAGGTACTCCATCATCCGCCGCATGTTTATATAGTTCATCAACCACCAAACCCACCATATCAGTAATCCCATCGTACGGATTCTCTATCCCTACCGGCGTGACTAACAGCGTGATAAAATTAATGAGAAAGCTGCGTTCTTGGGGAGTGGGAAAGCGGCAACCTAGCTGAGTATCAAAAGGATTGATGGATGAAGCAGCGGACATACTCAGCCGGTGATACGCCACCAAATGCTGATGTTGTTTAGGCAGCGCCTCCTTAAGTAGTGAAATCAGCCCACTACTGGATGGTCCAATATCAATAATGGCGATGCGCGGTAACCGTTGCAAACCGCCAGCCAAGCAGAGCGCTAGGTTAATGGCGTTCGAGAGTACCGATTTACCCGAACCGGGACGAGCGTAAATCAGGTCGATCCAGGTGGTTTGCTTACTAGAACCGGGTTGATAGGGCCATAATTTGCCATCGATAGAACGAAAGAGAATTGCCCCCTGCTCCCAGGGCGAAGCGGGACGAAACATCGGCAGCATATAAACCACCTCGCGCAGTGGCGCCACCGTGCTGGTAGCGTAATTATCGCTACTGATCCCCATGCTGCTAGTAATGACCCCACCAAATGGATCACCCGAAATCTCGGTAACATTACAGGAACCCCACCCCTCTAGTGCTTGTGCCAGCTGAGAAACCCGGGTACGCAGCAGTGCCAGTTCTCCCTCCTTAGCCCAGGTACAGGCGCTGACTCGCAACTTGACTACCGCATCCTCGCCATGCACTTTAATATATTTTAAGAGATCCACTGCCCCATTAATTAGCCGATTCTGTTGAGATGACCAACTTAACATAGTGCTAAAGATAGATTTTAATTTAATACTCTCTAGTCCATCCCCATCAATCATAAAAGCGATTTTCCAGGGGATATTCATCGGGATTAGTCGTTGCATCAGCTCCGCAAAACGCTGCGGCTGGGTAGGAAAGAGATCGATATAGACGCAGGAATAGATGCGATCACCCAGTCGTGCGGTACGCAGATCGATTACCTCGCCGCCTCGTGATAACAGCTGGTTAGCTAACGAGGGCCAAAGGAGATCAGTAAGATTTTCGGTAGGTTGACGCGGCATCCGTAGCGGCAGCGGATCACCCGGCAGTAGTGGTCGCCAAGCATTATGAGTAAATTCTGGATCCAACCCTTTACGTACCACTTGCAATGCCGCATGCACTTCTAACAGCTGATTCACCACCCCCAACTGGCTTAAATCGTTGAGTACCGCTTGCACAAACGCGTCATGTCCCTCCCGCAAATCTTTAATGGTAGCCATTAAATTTTGGCTATTTTGAAAGGGAGCTAATTTATTTTTTTGCGCCGCTTTATTGCGTGTCTCCAGTGCTTGCTTAAGTTG
>CAVFMC010000021.1:10778-12283 GCA_963623565.1 Bacteroidaceae bacterium
ATTAGGTTTAGTCCAAAAAACCAGATAGACCTCTTCATGGGTGCAGTAACGAGAAAGATTATGGGTACGCTCCGTAAAAAGATCCAGTAGATCGAGTTGCAGCCGCTGACAGGTCGCTAGCGCCGGTGCAAAACTTTGCTCAATATCCTCCGTAATCCGATCCTGATCATACAAAAAAGTCACCTGCAGCGAATGTCCACTACGATCAAAATTAGAACGCAGCGCATTACTTAATCCTTCTAACACCCGATTGAACTCTTCGACTCCTACCAGGTCTTTAATTCCGATGATCTTGGCGATCGAAACTAAAGAGCCATCGTTGGCCACCAGGCTAGTCGCACTATCCGCAGTCTGCAGATCACAATAAGCCGCTACCGTCTGCTTGGTTGCGGTCGTAAACCAAGCAAGCAGTGTATCGACTGCATCTAAAATTGAATCTACAACTCTCGCCATTAGTGGGCCATCCTACAATAAACAACTATAACGCGCTTGGTAATCGTATGATCCCGACTGTTAAGCCTATTAGGCATGACATTATCCTACATGTTTAATAATTCCCGCGACTCCTGTTCCCAATCATCTAACGCAACAGTAAAATTAGCGTAGGCAGGCAATAAACTTACTTTAGCAAACAAAGTCTGCAGCAAGCATTCCTGCTCACTTTGACTAAGATTCAGCAGGTAGCGCCCAACTTCTGCCGCATCTGATAGCAGATCAATATTGAGCGTCTTACTTAAATAAGCGTTACGATTAACCAGATTTTTATAGATATCATGCGCCATCTTACCGTAACTACCGCCATGCCGCATCATCCCAAACAATACATGCGCCAATGCATTCAGCTGCCCTTGCGACATCTCGGGTAGCCAAATCAGTTTACCGCCGCTATTGGCGTTATTACCGACCGCATCTAAAAATAGACACTGCTGACAAAAGCAGCAGGCAGTCGCCAGATTAGAGATTTTATTATTCAAGTAATTCCCATCAATATTAACAATCTCTTGGTGCCGCGCGGAACGAAAACCGCAATAACGACAACAATAATCATCTCGCTGTAGCACTACCCGCTGAAATTTAGCAAAGGCAGGATCCTGTTTACGCGCCAAAAATAGGCGAAGCCCATCGCCATTAATTGCCAGCTGCAGCGGTAACAAGCCATGGCTGCTGTTCATTACCGTCTGCTGCTGCGATTTTGGCACAGTGTTTATGTTTATCTCCGCCATAACAGCTTATACTATTGTCAATCCATAAAGAATCCGCACACGTTATCATTTAGCTATACTTTCAACACCACTGCCGCTAAAACCACCAACGGTACCACTACTAGATCCAAAAATAGTTTGCCCAGCGGGAGTAATTAAGCTAGGAAAAAAGATCAGTAACGCCCCTACCCCCACGATAGTAATCGGCGTACCCATAGGCACCTGTTGCGGATTATCTTTATGCTGTTTAAATTTAAAAATCCCAACCACCGTTAATGCTAAACCAGCTACATAGGCCACCGC
>CAVFMC010000022.1:0-6313 GCA_963623565.1 Bacteroidaceae bacterium
CATATATACAGGCGGGCATGAGAATAACACGGCCACCGCCAGAGCTTGTTGCCGTGCTAGATCCTGTGAGGATATAGATGTTGCCGTCAGTGCCAACGTAAAACGGCATTCCGTTGGTGTAGGTTTTTTGAACATTATCCGTCGGACCGATGGCGTAGAATCCGCCGGATTGAATGGCGTAAGCCTCGGTACCGGCTTTTAGCTTGCCTTTGCAATCGATCTTGTAACCGTAAGTGCCAGACAAGCCGGGAACTAGATCAGGTCGGCTAATGGTGGTGTTTTCGGCAATAATGGCAGCGCCATACACTTTATAAAGCGTCTCGTTTTTATTCATCGCAACGGTAAAATCGCCGGTGCCCCAGTCTGGCGATTGTTTTGTCAGCACGTCAAACGTGAGCGTGTCGTTAACCAGTTTTGTAACAGCCACCGAAGCAGCAGCGGCGGCATCTGCCGCAGTCTGCGCCGTTGCTGCATCGCTAACAGCGGTGTTGGCCGTGGTCTGTGCCTTCTCGGCGGCGGTCTGTGCTGCCGTTGCCGACACGCTGGCGTTGTTCGCGGTGCTAAGCGCGTTGGAAACGCCGTTGGCTAGCTCGGTTTCTGCGGCCATTGCGCGGGTCTTCTCGGTCGATACCGCCCCGGCGATTGCAGCATCGGTCGCGTTGGCCAGGCCGTTGTAATCGTCAACGATGGCCACGGGGCTAGCGCCGCTGATCGTTGGCAGGTTGTAATTGGTGGTTGCCATTGTCAAAGCTCCTTAACTAGTAGTTGATATAGCCAGCTACCCCATAGCTATCAACTTCCTGGTACTGCCTAAAGATGGTAGGGTTGGACTGATAACCAGGGGTTTTACCGAAAAAATCATCACCGTTGCTAGGCGTGATCGCGCAATTGAGCGCGGTGTTTATGTCGTTGATTAGGCCGTCCGATTTGGCAAGCTGAATAGTTGCAGTCTCGATCACCAGACGGGCGTAGAAATCGAGTGCGAAATAGCAAACGAAGGCATCGGCGGGAATCTCGCGCGTGATCATCCGGCCTTTACCGTCAGCCGACAGACACGCGAAGTAAACAGGGGCGCTAGTGGCCGAATAGTAACCGCTAACGCCAGCCGAATTGTTGCTATCCGCTTTGATGCTTTCGAGGTCGCTGTAGCTGATATACTCCTCGGTCTTGTCGGTGCCGTACTCCTCGGCTCGCTCAATCCCAAGGTATACCAGATCGGCATAGGTCGCGCCGAATTGCTTCGAAGCGTCCACGGCGTTTCGAAGCGCCGCGCTTGCGTAGTCGTAACCTCCGGTGATCGGGTTGCGAGCCTTGACGATACCCACCGTTACGTTGATGATCTCCTGTTCGAGCAGGGTAATCTTCGCCAGCAGATCGGCGTTAACATCGGTGATCTTCTTGTCAAGCTCGCTATCCCACTCGGCGGCGGTGGCCAGCACCTCGGCTTTAAGGGCGGCTAGCTTCGCTTCCAGCCCCTCGCCAGATAGGCCGTTTTCGTTGAGAACAAGAATTGCCTGCAAAAGCCAGTTGATTTGATCCTCCAGGCGAATCGCCCTTTTCCACGTTGGAGGGATTGGGTATTGAAAGCCCTTATAGGCAAAATCGAGATCGGTTATCCCATCGTAGATAGCCACGTTATCACCATCCTTCATTGTCATAGATCTGGTTAAACAAAGGCTCCAAGCCGTTGAAAACAAGATACAGCGCGTTGTTAACACCAGTCAACCACCTGGTAAGCACTTCGGCAGGTGCGCCCTGGCTCCCCTCGTGCCGGGAATTCCCGTTGTTAACATCGGTGCTGGTGCCCGTGTTGTCGGTTAAGTTGGTGGCGTAGTCCTTGGCGCCTGACAACTGCGCCTGCGGTGTGTTACTGAAAAGCTGACGCGCTTCCTGCATGTTGGTGCTGTTAGTGGTGCTGGTATCCGTGGTGTAGTACGTACGCATAATGTCCAGCTTTTCATCAGCCAGCGCCGCGAACACCGGGTTGATTGTCGGCATCATCTCACGCATTCGGCGGTTTAGGTATTTGATGAACAGCGAAGGCGTTTCCTGGGCAATCCTGCGGAATTCGAAATGATCGAATATCTTAGCTTGCAGCTCCTCCCGCTGGGCTTCGTCCCAAATGGGGTAAGGCCGCTCGGTGTCCCATATCGTTTCGCCATAAAGCTCCACCACGTCCAACAGCGTTGGGCTTTCGTCACTGATCAGCATTATTCATTTCCTCCCCTTCTTCGCCGTCTCCACCTGCGGCGATGTTGACCAACGTCTCGGATTCCCGCAGGTGGGGCACGCTCCATTTAACGTTGATCTCCTCGTTGAGGTAATCCGAGAACACCACGTTGGCGAGCTCGCAGAACTCTTTTCGGCATTTAAGCCGGGAGTTGCGCATAAGCATGACCTGTTCGTTGTTGCTCAACACCTCTTGAGTGTTGACGCGCTCGCGCTTGTCGGTGTTGGCGTTGTCCGCTCCCAGGAATGTAACCGCTTCGTCAAGTATCCTCTTCTTAGCATCCAGAAGCTTATCGGCGACGAAGGGCGCTTCGGTCTGCAAGACCTCAAATTGCACGGTGTCGGCCATGGCCGAATTGACGCTTATATATTGGTCATTGTGCTTTAGCTTGTTGATCAGGTCTTTCTTGGTGCCCTTGGCTTCCTCGGCACCGGTGATGATCCAAGGCGTTTTTTGCGCCCCAATGTTAACGTCAATCACTCGGTCAATGGTGGCGAGCCTGCGGGCGTAATTGTCGATGAACAGCATCAGGGGTTTTCGTGCCATGTTGTCGAACATGCACACAGCATCACGCTGGTGAACCTCGCGAAATTCGTCAACCCAGAAATTGCAATGGCGCTGCCAATTCTGGCCAGCTGGCGAGAAAAGGTTGATCTTGTTCGGGTTGTAAAACATATTGATGTTGTCGGCTGGTGCAGCCTGGGCGAACAACACGCCGCCTTCATCGGTAAACATTGCGCCGATTCCGAAATGCAGCAGAATGTATTCCACCGCCCGCGAATCGATCCCAGCGGGAAGCCCTTCCCAGGTGAACCCGGCAAGCGCGATGTTCTGCAAGTAAGCCCGCCAAAAGCTGTACTGCGCATGATCGAAGGCCTGCGAAGCGTTAAGTATCTCGTGGACGTGCTTTTTTCCTAGCATCAGATCATTAACATCAACGAAAAACTCGCTGTAACTGTTTGGCATTATTTCACCGTCCTATCATAACCATAGATTCCGGCTATAGGTTTATTGTTGTCACCCCAGGTGCGGCCTATCAATTCCGGTTCGCGCCAGACGGTAACGCCCTTCTCAAAGATACCACGGATTGCGTTCTTCACGCCTTCATCCGCACTGGAACATATGATCGAGGTATCTTGCATTTTCCAATATGTGAACTGCTCCATGGCCAGAAAGTCGGAAGGGGGCACGAGGTATTCCCTGATTGCGTAACCGAACTTTAGAAAGTAATTGCCTACGATGGAAAGCATTCCTGGCGTTATCGTCTTATAGCGCATTTGCACAACCATAAGGCCGTTGGACAGCGAAAAGCCATCGCCGCTCATCTGCCCCGATTGGCTCGGTTGCGTCAACGCTGCATCCTGAACGGTGGCATTGATCCCGGCAATGGCATTCTGGTAATCTCCCTTTGCTGCCCAGTCGCTCATAGCCTTGTTTTGGTCGGCATACTGTCCTTGCAAAGCCTGGTTATTGGCAAACTGCGCATTGCTGGTCATGTAGTTTACGGCTGTTCCCGCCGCTCCCATTGCGGCGCCTATCACGTTGCCACCGGCAAGCGAGCCTACGGCGGAAAGCGCACCGTTTGCAATGGTGGCCATGTTGGTGATGTCCTGATTGGCCTGGTTGGTGGCAAGTCCCATCTGTGCCTGGTCGAAAGTGAGTTGATTCCCCGCCAAGCTCTTCTGTTGGCTCCAGCCTGCGGAATCGTAGCTGTACTGCCGTCGGTTAACGGTGGTGGCCAGATAATTTACGTATTCGTCATTGACGATGGACATTTGCGGAAAATTTTGGAACCACAGCGCCGTATCAAGCCAATAGCCGTTGGAGAACGATCGCCATTTCTCGCCGTATTCCTCGCCTGAATAATCGAGGTCGAAGTAGCGTTCTGCGGGCTCATCCGCGCTGCCGGAAACGTTGCCGTAATGTGCCGGATAGAAAGCCATTTTCTGGTAGGGTGGGGCGGCGCACGAGACTTGGCGAATGACAAGCTTTTCATCATTGAGCAATTCAGGCTTTAATAGCAGCGAATTGCCCTGGTAATTAACAAGCTCGATGACGCTATAGGGATAGCAACACAATTTCGGCCAAACATAGCGATAGGCCGTGTCGGTGTGCGACATCAAATGTTCTTGGGGGGTTAGGCCGCTCGTGAAATAGTCACCTTCATCTGGCGTTGTGCCGAGAAAGTAGGCCGTGACACCACCAATTGACACCTCGGGGCCGTCAGTGAGAACAGCGAGTGGAAATACCGAGATTGACACGATGCCTTTTGCTACCCAGGGGCATTTCTGCACAGCGTGCATAAAGTTTTCATAATTCCAGCTCGAAATCGCGTAAACATTGCAGCCGGAAGCTATTCCGTCTGTCATTTGGCCGCTCGCTGTTTGCAGGTTGGGATTGGACTTGTCTCCCCAGTCTGCCGCCAAATCGGTGTTGCTCTGTACGATGATGCCCCACTCTTTTTGCGACAAGTCGAAATGCTCTTCGCTCGCAATTACATATTCGCTGCCAACGTCCAGACCTTCAGCGGCAACGCCAAACAGTCGCTTGCTGCCACCTGCGGAATCTCCACGCTCTAGCCTGTTATAAAGTGCCGCCACCGCCAAATGGCCGCGCTCAACAAAGCAATTGCCTAATCGGAATTGCCACAGATAAGTTTGGAAAACGTCAAGCTGCAACGAAAGCGCAGTAGTGGAGGGGTTCAGCATGGCCGCGCCCTCGATAAAGTAGTAAAAGCGCGGTGGCGTTACGTCTTCGGGATCGTCCGTTTTGGGGTTGTCAACATACAGATAGTTATAGGTGTATGCCACGTTGAAAGGCACGTCAACGATTATAGGCTCGTTGGGCTTGAGATAGGTGTAGTTCTCAAGTCGGATCGACTCGCTTTCGAGCGATTCGAAATACTGATCGCGTTTTTCTGGGCTTTCGAATGACACAACATCCTTATATGCATCGTCCCAGGCCACACGGCAAAGCGTGACCCGGGACGCAGTAGCCCAGCTAAACGGCGTTGCGCTAGCTGGCATATGATCATCTCCTAATTATGCGCTGGTGGCCTTAGCTGCCAGGACGATATTAGCAGATTTGGAGCCGTCATAGTCAGCAATGGCCGTTACGGTAAGGCCGGTGTAGTTGGCCGTCTCGCTGATATGCAGCACTCCAGCACGGTCAATATAGGTACCGCTATCAGGCATAACGACATTCCAAACACCCTCGCTAGCCGCCGTCTCAGTGGTAGCGGTGATGATGTAGTAGGCGCGGGAATCAGTGGACTTGTCACTATAGGTAACCGTAGTGTCAAAGGCGATTTCTGCGCCTGGCTCAAGTACCTTGTTGCCCGTGACGGCGGTTTCGAGTGCGATAGCCACGCTGGAAACGGTCTTGGAGCTGCCAGCTACGATGTTGGTTTCCTCCGTGGTGGACAGCAGCAGCGCGTTGCGCATTGGTGAAGCGCTGTAAACTCCCCAGTGATGATAAAAGTAATCGAGATCGAGGGTAGCCGGGTTGTAGATGCTCGAAGACTTGATTTTGGTATCAGTGCAGACGAAGAAATCACGGTCGATAAGCGCCATATCCACGCCGTCAATGCCGAAATCATCAACGGTAACGGTCTGGTCGGCCATGAAATTAGCCTTGTCCATGTTAAAGGCTGCGGCCAGTACCGATACGTCAAAGGTGCCGAAGAATCGAGGGGTGCCCATCAACACCAGATCACCGCTCGTTACCTGCATTCCGGCATTGTTGTAAGCGGTGTTGTAAAAGTTCTTCATCTTAAGATACTGTTCGCGCAGGGTCGCGGCGATGGACTCGCCAGCGGTCTTCTTCTCTTCGGGAGTGATCCCATCGGCGAACATGTCGGCGATTCGGATGGTGGCCATGCCGTCCGTGTCATGCACCTTGCGAATAATGTCGCGCATGATCAGGTATTCATCCCATTCATCGGACTGCTGGGGGAGGGACAGCAGGTTGTTGACGAAGGCCGCAAGCTGGCCATCGTTGATAAAAGCTTCCTCCAACATGTCTTCGTTGATTCGCAGATCATAACGATCACGGCGATTGACGGAATGGTACACGGCCTTAACG
>CAVFMC010000022.1:6323-12186 GCA_963623565.1 Bacteroidaceae bacterium
GGATCGTACGCTTTTGCCTTCAGCAGGTTAGCGCCAACTTCCTGTACAACGCCGCCAAATGCCATGGCACCGGTCTTAAAAGGCTTCAAGCGGTTTTCAAACGAGTTGGTGCGGAACATGGTAAGGCAAATTCGCTGAACAAGGATCTGGATGAACTCGTTCCACAGGATTGAATTTTCCTGCAACAGCGCCAGGGACTTGTTGAGGTTGTTATCGGTGATCACGGGAATGCGCTCACGGTAGGCAGTAGACGCATTGGCGCGTACGGCGTTGATGATCGCGGCGTTGGATGCAGTGATGCTAGGCATTGTTAATCCTCCTTAAACAGGTCGTTGATAGCGGTTTCGCCGTCCACCTCTTCGCCTTCGCCTTCATCTTCGGCGGGCGGTGTGGCGGTTGCCGCCTGGATCAGCTCATAATTGCGAGCTGCGGTTTCGTTGTATTTGTTCGTTGCTTCGGTCAACTTGTCTTCAAGCTCGGCAAGTCGTGCCTGGAAGCCAGCGCTAAGACCGTCCACGCCTTCACGAACATTCGTTCGCCATTCGTTAACGTCCTCGATCTCCTCCATGGCCAAAAGCTCTTCAAGCGTCATTGTTTTACCTCCTTAAACGCTAAAACCCCTGCTCATATGCCTTAAAGCCTGAGCAGGGGTTAAAGTTCAAGCGCGGCAATTCCGCGAACGCTGGTTAAAAGACCTTGCGAATGTCCGCCCAACAGTCCCCGCAAGGGGTCGCAATCTGTTAAGGCTACTCAACAGCGCAAGGGGTGCGCACGCTTAGCCGCATTATAAGCACTATTCGGCCAACTTTGCAAACGTGTTTTTGCCCGCGATTCCGTCAGCATCAAGACTGTTGTCACGCTGGAAGCTGATCACAGCGTTTTCGGTTCCACCGCCGAAGATCCCGTCAAATCCGTTGGTTCCGTAGCCGTGGCAGATCAAAAAGCCTTGGAGTGTGCGTGTGATGTTGCCCTCGGCTCCACGGCGCACGTTGACGCAAGCGGCCTTAGTGCAGGCGCCGAAGATCCCGTCAACGGCAAGCCCCGCGCCGAACTGGTCGTTAAGCTCGCTTTGCAGCTTTCGCACCAGGCAACCCCTTGTTTCGCTGCCATAGATCCCATCAGGGTTAGCGCCTGCCCAGCTCTGCACCTCGGCAATGGAGCTGTTGCCGCTGGACTGCTGCGGCTCGCTTGGCTGCTCTTCCGGCGCGGAATAATCCGAGCCGCTAGCGATTGCATCGAACGGGAAGTTAGCTCCCGGGCAGTCGGTGCTGCAAACGTCTTTGTGGCGCTGCACGGTGCTGATCCCGTACTTGTCTTTGAGCCAAGCGACCAGCTCGCGCCCTGCGTTGACCTGGGCTTCGGGCATAGTCTCGCTGTTGTAAGCCCCTTCGAAGCAAACGCCGATCGAGTTGTAGTTAGCCCCCGAAGCGTGTGCACCGAGCGCCCATTCTGGCCGCAAACGGTATACGCTGCCATCCTTGCGCACAAGGAAATGATAGCCCGCGCCCGCCCAACCGTTGGCCTTGTGCCAGCGGTGAATGTCTTCGGCGCTGCACTCGCTCGCTTCGGCGTGATGCAGGATGATTCGCTGGGTGTCCGATCGGCTGGACAGCGAGCCGAACGAAAGATCAGTCTCGATGATGTTCATTGTTATTCCTCCTTGGTGTCTTCGGTTACGTTGAGCAGCGCGGCCAGTGGGCTTTTCGCCAGTTCAGGGCTGATTACGCAAAGGTTCTCAAAGATCGAAATTGCTTCGGTGATCAGCACCCATACCGTTACGCCAGCGAAAACCGCTGAAAACTCCTCGCCGAAAAAGCCCCAGTTAACGCCGACTTGGCAGGCATAGCCAAGCGCCAGCGCTCCCACGAATCCGAGCTTGTGGAAAAGCCCGGTTCTCATTTTGCCGGAATCCAAATCCTGCTTGTATACTGCCTTTGCAATGCCTGATACGTAATCAGCTGCAATGAAGACCAGGCAAAAGACAGCGCCGACTGCATCGGCATTGTTGATGATCTGCTCCAATGCCTCAACTCCTTAACTAATGAATGGTGAACGGCCTTGGCTCAAGTATAACGCCGCCTTTGACAGCCTTAGGCACCAACTTCCAAGTGCTTTTGTCGCGGTAAATATCCGGTACGCCCTCATGTTTTTCATAGTCTGTCGTGAATCCCTTGTGAAAGTCTTCTATCCTCATGATCTTCTTCAAGCCCTCCACCATTCCGGCGCAGGTGTAAGCCCAGGGCTTTACGATCAGGTTACCCCTTGCATCGTGCGCGTATTCCGCTTCTGCGTATGTCTTGGCTCGTAAGCAGACGCATTCGGCAAAGGCGGCTTCGAGATCCCAGCAGCCTAATTTCTTGGGGTCGATCTCTATCCCCTCGGGTATTTCGTAACCCAAGAAATGGATTGAATCGGTGTCGGAATACACGAAACGATCACCGAATTTAAGGGCGGTGCGAATCGTGTAATCACGTGCCCAGGCGGTGACGAAGATTCCGACAGGGAGGTATACCGGATCGCGCTCGCTTTCGTCACCGTCCACGTAATGGACGATTTCGGCATTGTCTAACACCGGCTCTTTTCCCTTAACGATGATCTTCTGGGCATACTTGCCGTAAGCATTGTTGAGCCACAATTTCCAATTCATGCGTTCACCTGGGCTTTTGGCGTTCATCTTGCCGATCATCCCGGCATCCACGTATTCCGCGAAAAGCCCTGTTACGCCCTGGAAATAGTAGCAGTCTCCCCAGCTTGTTACGTCAACGTCATAGCAGGTCGTTATCAAAGACCAGTCAACATTGGTGACCATCATAGTGACTGGATCGGGAATATCTGTTTGGTATTCGCGGGCGTTGAAAAAAAGACTGCCTTTGATCTGTATGCATGGTAAGCAACCCGGTTTGAGACTGGCCGAAAACGTTACCTCGGCAATCCAAAGCGGGTATTTCGCCGATTCCTTCGGCTTTCCCGGCTGCATGTAGGGTTTTCCGACTGGTAAACAGCGCTCGCGCATGACAAAGGGGTAAAGGCTGTTAACGTCAATTCGCCCGCCGTCTCCCAGGCGCTTGCCTGTGTATTTGGGATTAGCATAGACGTATCCCCCTCGGTAGGCGTGGCGCAAAATCGCGTCAAGCTCGCTATCAAGCCTGGGGAATTTTATTTTCCAGGGGAATTTGCCGAAAAGATCTTTGAGCGCTGCCAAGCAGTCAGCGCCAGTAGTGAGCTTTTGCCCCAGCTCGAAGCGGTGCGAAAGCGCTTGCGCCAGGATCAAAACATCGCGCCGCAGGTAGTCCATTTCTTCGGCGGTCAACACGTGGCCAGGTGCGCGGTACTCGTTATAGTCGATTTCGCCCTTGGTCATGGCCAGCCCGTAAGCCCCAGCGACCTTCGCCAGCGGCATAGGGAATTTCTTAAAACTGTCGGCAATGGTGACTGTCGCGCCGAACAGCTTGTATTCCATGCTGTAGAATTTGCCCATCGAATCCATTAGCAGCGTGAATGTATGCTCTTCGGGGTGCTTTTCCTCGGAAAAGCGCCAACCCGTTCGAAGCAGATAGCTAACGATGAACTTGGAGTCATACCCGGCGTTGTGGAACCAGTAGCGGCCTGGGTGATCTAGTGTGTGATCTATAAAGCTTGCAATGTCTGTGCCGCTGATAAAAGGGATGTTCTCACCATCTTCTACCGGGGCAACGCCCCAAGCCCACACGGGATTAACGGCGCAACCCTCGGCGGTGGTGTTCGTCTCGAAGTCAGCGGCGAACTCACCGTCATACTGCATGTTATTTTCCCAAAAAGCGAAGAAGCTCGCTAATGCCCGCTTCGGCGGCGCTGCTTTCGCCACCGGAAGGGGAGCGGTAGCCCTCTTCATATGTTTCCTGGTACTGCCATGTTTCTGCAAGCACGGAAAAATCGGTGTAGTAATGAAGATATGCCAGCTCGTTCAGGCTCAAATTTGCCAAGCGCTTAATAACGTTTTCGGATATGTCGTTGTCTTGGAGCTTGTTAATGATCGCCTTTTTGTAGGTGCTAAGGCGCCTTTCGTCAAAGGCCGATTGCAAGCGGGCTTTTTGCATTTCGTAAGTCGTTTTAGCCCCCGGCTTAAAATCCTCTGTGCGAATCACGGGCTTGATAGCGCTAAAACGCCCATCATCAATTGCGTACTCAAAGGGTGTTTCGACAAAATCCAAGTTGCGCACTTGCGAATCGGGAATTGCTTCTAATACCTGCTCCCGAATCTTAGCGAGCTTAGCGGCGTTCTCCTGCCTGATGATGTTCAACTCGGCTTCCTGGATGCGCTTTTCCCACAGCTCGGCACTTTTGATGATGGAGCCGCCCGCCTGAATGACAACCTCGGCTGATCGGTCGAAGGTATAGGCGGTTTCGCGGCGATTGAACTCCTTCAGCTTGCTGGCGTACTGGCGTTTCTCAATCGCGCTCATACTTTCAAGCTCGTGGGCTGGACGCACTGGATTGAAGGCGGCGGCGATGTTCGCGTTGATTGCGCCTTTTTGACGCAAGCGGTATAGTTTATTGCGGGCGTTCTTCTGCAAGCGGGAGATCTCAATATCAAGCTTGCTGCGTTTCTTCGGTGCCTTCTTTACCATTGGTTCGCCCCTCCTAATCTCTGCCCCTCGAAAGAGGGGCTTTGTTTTTTGGACAAAAATAGGGCGGGGATTAGCCCGCCCTATTAGGTTAACGCAACTTAGCCCACGAGCTTGAAAGTGATCATCTTTCCTCGCGCAACCTTGCGTGCCAGGATCTCGATAACTGCTGGGTTGTCCTGATCGATCACGGGGCGGATCGCCTGGAGTCGGCGCAAGGCCTGGTAAAGGCCGATGGACTGCGCTTCATATGTCGTGCCGTCTGCATCGGTGATAACCACGTGGGGACGTGTTTCGAGCTCGCCCGTGAGCTGGTCGGCCACCTCGATAGGTTCCACAAGCCAAGCGACCATATTCAGCGTTTCCCCTGCGTGATCAGCCAACTTTTCATCGCAGGCAACACCTGCGTTGAAAGCTGCCATCTGACCCGCTTCGGTGTTGAGATCGTAGGAAGCGGCGAAGGCGAATTCTGCGGGTGCTTCTGCGAGTTCGGCGGTGGTTTCTACTGCGGTGATTTCCTGATTCTCCATTTTGGTTTCTCCTTTTCTTTGGGCTAGTTCTCTTTGATAAACGATTCTGCAAGCTGCTGGAACTGCTCTATCGGCATCCAATAAACGCGCTGCTTGCTTTCGATGTTTCGCACAGTGGCATTCTCACCGTGTTCCTTGCGCGCCAGGTTCGCCAGGCGGGCGATTCCGATGTTCGCCGGGTATTCGGCGGTGGCGATAAGGTTATCACCTTCGTAAATGTCACACTGGGTGAATGTCTGGGTTCGCCACACGTGTTTTACTTTGGTCAAGTCCAATATGTTCACCTCCTTTTCATTAGATTTCTCTATGGGTAACAGGCGGATTGCCTGGGGTTAGTCAAGTTGCATTGTGTACGTGAAGCGGTCGTAGATTGCATCACAGATCTTCGAAACGCTCCAATCGGCAGGGAAGAAGCCCACCCAAGTTTTGCCGTCTGTAGTTTCTAGTGCTGCCTTGTAATCTTGGGTGGGGTTTTGGCGATAGATGGAGATTGATTTGATCATGGGGAGCCTAGCCGATCTGGAACATTAGGAATTCCTTGCCGTACTTCGCATGATGGAGTTGGCAGTAGCGGGCAAAGAACTCTTCGTTGGTGCAAGGCTCCAGTTCGGCGTGTGCCTGCTCGCGAAGTTCATCATCCATGAATTGCACGATGATTTCCATTCTGTCGCTGGTGATCTTCATTTCCTTACCTCCAAATCTGTTGTTGTTTCTTTCGATGGTTTTAAT
>CAVFMC010000023.1:0-11971 GCA_963623565.1 Bacteroidaceae bacterium
GGATTAAGCGCTGCTTGCAGCAATTCATTGAGATGACTAGTGCCTACCGTACCACGATTCATTGGGGTAAGTACTTGAACATCTGCCAAGGGGTCGAAGTGAAAGTGTTGAGGTAGTCGTTCGGTAACGACGGTAACCAGTTTATTAAGCAGCCGGTCATTATCATTTTCTGTAATAAAATAAAAATCGGTCTGCCGCTTTTTAATCAGTGGGAACTCACCGTTTATAATGCGATGCGCATTCAGAATAATATCGGAAGTTTGGGCTTGACGGAAAATTTGATTAAGTTCGGTGACCGCGAAGGCTTGCGAGGCGATTAGGTCTTTCAACAGACTGCCAGCGCCCACCGAAGGCAGCTGATGAATATCGCCAATCCAGATCAGCACCGCAGTTTTAGGAACCGCCTTCAGCAGGTGATAAGCTAATAGCAGATCGATCATGGAAGCTTCATCAATGATTAAAAGATCGCAATCTAGTGGGTTATTTTCATTAAAGAGAAAATTATTGCCATTAGCTGTAATATTCATCCCCAACAGCCGGTGGATGGTTTTAGCGGGGTAGCCAGTAGCCTCCTCCATCCGTTTGGCCGCGCGCCCGGTTGGTGCGGCCAGGATAATTTTCTTGGTCTGCTGGGAGGCAAGAGTTAAGATGGCTTTGGTGATAGTGGTTTTGCCGGTTCCCGGACCGCCGGTAATAATGGTAATCTTATTGGTCGCTGAGGAACGTACCGCCTCCCGTTGCTGTGGCGCTAGTTGGATCTGCAGCCGTTTCTGCACCCAAGCAATGCGTTGATCATCCCCTAGCCAGCAGGCTGCGCGGGGGCTACGCATGATTTGACGCAGTAGCTGGACGATACGGGTTTCGGCTAGGTGGTAACCGGCTAGGTAGATCGCTTCGATGGAATCGGTTGATAGGGTATCACTGGTCAATTTCTCCACCACGATTAACTCCCGCTGGGCTAAATTAGTGATCGCCTCATTAATCAGCGACGGATCCTCGATCTTAAGTAGTTTCTGCATCTGGTCAATTAACTCTGGACGTGACACAAAAAGATGTCCATCCTGCTCGGCTGCTTGATGTAGCAGAAACATTAGTCCAGCAGCAGCCCGCTGGGGCGATTGATCGCTAAAGCCTAATTGGTTGGCGATCCGGTCGGCGCTAGCAAAACCGATCCCGCGAATATCATAAGCTAGGCGATAAGGATCTTCGCGCACCAGCTCAATCGCCGCGTTGCCATAGCGTTTATAAATTTTGGCTGCAAAAGCCACACTGACTTGGTGCGTCTGTAAAAAAATCATTACTGCCCGCACCTCTTTTTGCTCCTCCCAGGCGGCAGCGATCCGCCGCACCCGTTGCCGTCCAATTCCTTCGATCTGCAGTAGTTGTTCAGCGTCAGTTTCGATAATATCTAAAGTTTTCTCTTGAAAGCGGGCGACGATCCGCTTGGCCATTTTAGGGCCAATACCCTTAATCAGCCCGGAGCCTAAATATTTTTCAATCCCCACTACACTTGATGGGGCGGCACAGGAGCAGCTCTGCAGTGTAAACTGCTTACCAAATTGATGATGAAAACTCCAAAAACCGGTAGCGGACAGCACCGCACCGGGAATTGGCTCGATCACCTTACCTACCACGGTAATTAGATCTAACATGCCGGCCATCTTAGCCCGTAATACCGCATAATTATTATCGGGATTATAATAGGTTATCCGTTCAATCTGACAGCGGAGATTAACCACAGCGCGGAGTGGGGATGGGTTTGGTTTAGTAGACATTATATATGACAGTTATCGGCTATTTTACCATTATTTATCATAATGGGGTACAATGGACTATAAATTATCCGGGTTAATGCCGTGACTATCCAAAATTAGCTGCAGATTTTTCCAGAGTGGGTGTCTTTTAGCTAACTTGCGAAAGACTTTGACATAGCTGGTGATCGCAGGGTGAAAACGCGGAAAACTCAGGACTTTAATAATTTTATCAATTTTCACTTGGTCTATTTTGGCGTCGGCTTGGCAGGTTTGCACTAAAATCGCCATCAGCAGGGCAGCTTTAGTGGTCTGCCGGGTTAGACTAGCGTTATCCATACTCTGAATGCAGAAGAGTAGTTCGCGCTCCCGATGCCAGGCTAGCCAGTATTGATGTAGTGATAGTACCTCCTGTTTAGCCTGGGCCAGCTCTGCGCTGGCGATAGAATGGGTAGCATAGCCATCCAGTTGCTGCATTTTGCAAGCTAGCAGCAGGCTAGGGAGCACCGCTTCCACGTTAGCCCAGGAGCAGTTGCCCACCGTTTGCAAGGCCACATCCAAGGTAAATTCCGGTTGCAATCCTAGGCGATGGATTAGCGCCTGGTCAATAAACTCCCGTCCCTGTCGCTTGTAAAGTAGATCGTAGCATAATTGTTTATCAAATTTACTAGCTTTGTTGATGTGATAAAAAATTATCGCCCCATGTTCAGCCCCAAAGGCCCCTCGATCGCAGCGAATTAAATAATCATCTATTTTAATTAACACGATAGCATGGCCATCAAACGCCACCGGTAAAATCAGTGGATTAGCGGCTAGCCAGCCGTTAATCTGCCGCTGATAATTATCAATTTTAATTAGGTAATTTTGTTTTTCTAGCAGGCGAGCGGCGTTATGTAGCGCCGTGACGATGGTGCTGAGATGGTTATGTTCCTTGCGATAAATGCGTGCGGCGAAATGGTTTTTAAATTCATAAATTAAATTAGCGATAATGGAAACCGTAAACTGCAGATAAAAGCCCTCTAGCTCCACTTCAATATAAGTATTATCAGTATCCACAATGTCGATCCGGCCCTCCAGCTCAAAACTGTGACCAATTAATTTAGCGTTTAAAAAATCTTGCGCAAAACTGATTTTAGCCCCCTGCTGCTGTAGTAAGTCTACGATCTGGTGTGCGCCTTTCATCATCGGCATTACTAAAATAGGCTGGCCACCCGACGAATAAGCATTGGGATTAGCCTTATGCTGTAGCAGGAGTTGGCAGAGTTCCAGATTTTGATTGTCTGCTGCCCAAAAAAGAGCAGTGCGGCCAGTTAAATCAGGCATGTCTACTTCTGCGCCTGCCGCCAATAAAATCTGGGTTTTAACTGGATCATTGACGATAGCGGTCTGGATCAGCGGGGTGTAGCCATATTCATCAATTAGGTTCAATTGATCCGGTGCGTAGCGCACTGCACGAGCTAGCTGATCCGCATTGCCATAGATAATTAGTTTAGACAGGGATTGATCGGCCATCGTTCTTAGTTACTGTTTGTCGTCCATGCGCAAGGTTTCTGTACGCCGGTATCGGTGTTAGTAGCCGGTTGGCTTAGTAAACATCTCATAGATATATTTCTTCTTGTGTTGATTACCTAAGCGCATTTCTAAACGCTGCCGCGGCTGATTACTTAGCTCATCGCTGCGTTGCTCCGCTTCCTCGGTGCAACGGGGATTATTATTGTCTACAAAAGCAAGATCAGAAGAGGCACCTATCGGCAGCTCGGAGAGCAGGGGGTGGGACTCAAAGATCGGCTGTGCCGTCGCATCGCCACTGCCGTTGTCTCCATCCTGGTAGGGACGTCGCGCAGTGACATGGCCATATTGACGATACCAAGCCGCTAACTCCTCACCGATGGCGGCTTTGATGGTGTTATTAAACTTAACTGACATATAGCAGTTACTACATATGCATATCAAATAATCTGGAGCTGAGCGGGTTCGAACCGCTGACCCCTTGCATGCCATGCAAGTGCTCTCCCAGCTGAGCTACAACCCCTATACGGATAATAATGTAACAGATTGATTGGCGTAAGTCAATCAATGGCAAGAAAAATAAATTTCTAATATGAAGGTGCTCGAGTGCTGGCGCGAATTGAAAGTCAGGAAGGCTATCAACTAGGTAAACCCTGGTAGCTTTTATTGGAACTTATCCGGTTGCTACTTTCGTACCGGTGAAGGGAACCCAAGGCGTTAAACAACTGGCTGGTATGACCGGTAATTCGCAAATTACTTATCAGATGACCCACGGTTCCTATTTACATATTACATAGCATGCTGCAATACCCCATTACGTTATGTAGTGACCGAACTATAGCTGCACTTCGGAACAGTGAGGCAGTTAAAGCCATGCCGGTTTTCCTAGCGCGGGCAGTGTGACTACCATCGACGGAGTAATCGTAGTTAAGATGAAATAAACATGAGTACCGCCGCTTAGAGTGTTGATAATCGTGGATAAAACTGTTACATATTTAAGCGGTAAGTGAAATTAAGAGAGGCTAAAAATAGAGATGAGTGACAGTACAACGTCGCATACCGCTTTTTATGGTACAGCGCTAGGCTGGTCAGTAGTACTGGCGGTACTGCTGGAGGTGTTAGTATTTAATTTTCGCTGGCTGGAAACTAGTAGCTATCGAACGTTAACTGACTATCAACTGGCTTGTGCCGGGCTAGTACTGCAGGAGGACGGTACTTATAAAGTGACTGATCCTAAGGCAGCAGCGCTCCAGCTGACAGGCTTTGATGCCCATATTGCGTCGCTTGCTTTCGCCGGCCGACTTTACGCTGCTGGCTATAACCTGTCTGCCCCCCCCCCCGAGCATAGTTCTAACCTAACGCGGCCGCTGCCGTTACCGCTGAAATTTCGCGTACTGGCCACCGATGCCGGTCACGCGCAACCGTTGGCACTGCCAGAACTGGAGAGCCATTTTCAACTGCCGCGTAGTTGGTACACACGATTCTACCTGGCCGGTAACTCTACGCAAATTACTATTAAATTACTAAATCTGCAACCGGGTCAGCAGCTGCAGTTAGATCGGCTGACGTTGAATTCATCTTATCCTTTTTTCTTTCCTTGCCACGACTGCTTGGCGTCATTGTATTATTATTTTTTATCCAGCTGTTGCGCCCGAGTTCGCCGTTGCATCAGTATTCCTATCTGGCACGTCGTTGCTCCGATCGGATATGTATCGCAGCGTTGCTGCTGATTTTATGTGGGCTGTTAGTGGAATTTACGCTGGCCAATAAGTTCAGTGCAACGTTTGAGCAAATTGGCGCTAATAACCAGTATCAGCATCTAGCCAAGGCGTTGGTTGCCGGATCGGCACAACTAGATATTCCGGTGGCGCCAGAGCTAGCGGCACTGCCAAATCCTTACGATACCGGACTGCGCCGAGCCCAGAAGGTGCCCTACTACTGGGATCTGGTTTTTTATCAGGGTCATTATTATGTCTATTTTGGTTTGATTCCCTGTCTACTCTTCTATCTACCTTATTATTTACTAACCGGCGCGCCGGCCCAGAATTATTTAGTAATGATGATTGCGGGATGCGCGGTGATTGGCGGGGTTTTTTATCTGTTACACCTATTGATTAAACATTATTTCCCACGTAGTTCGCTAGCTAGTTACCATCTATTGGCTATCGGCTTTAGTGCCGGAAGTCTGCTATTCCATTTAGCGCGGCGATCAGCTATTTATGAGACCGTAGATTGTTGCGGCTTGATGTTCTGCATCTGGGGATTAGCTCTGTGGCTAGCGGCACGCCGGAGGCAGCAGCAGCGGATAGTAGCAAACAGTAGTCTACAACATCCGCGATCTTATCGCTGGCAGCTATTGGGCGGTTCGGTTTGTATGGCTTGTGTAGCAGGAACTCGTCCGCCGATGTTTATCGGTGTGATTTTGCTAGGGCTATCGCTGTTTGGCCCATGGTTGTTGGCTAAGGGTAGTCGCAGCGATCAGCTACGCTGCTATCTCCGTCAGCAGCTTACCGATTTAATCCTGCTCAGTGTACCATTTTTACTGATTGCATTCCTGCTTAGCTACTATAATTACCTCCGTTTCGGTGATCTGCTAGAAACCGGTAACGCTTATATGCTAACTGCAGATGATTATTCGCACAAAGTGTATTCTTTGGCCAAACTGGTGCTAGGTTATTTCCAGCTGCTCTTCCAGCCGCCCACTTTAAGCTTAGAATATCCGTTTATTCATAGCATCCCGGTGCAGAGTCTATATCAGGGCTATTGTTATCGCGGCCCGATGTTTGGTGGTACTCTGGCCAGCACTCCTATCCTTTGGGTGCTCTGCTGTAGCGGGCAGGTCAAGACCATCTTACAGCAGAAAAAGCTTGCGGACTTACTGTTAGCTTGCGTGATCGCCACAGCGGTGATTGCGGGAGTAGCGGTGCTTTTTGCTGGTTTGATCCACCGCTACCAAGCGGATTACGCTTGGCTCCTGCTGTTAGCAGCCACGCTAGTGCTACTAGCGCTGTTAGAACAGCACGCTATGTCAGCCTCAGCCGGCAGGCTGCTTCGTCATCTGTTCTGTTGGAGTACATTGTTAACTGTAGTTTTTCATTTACTGCTCTTTTTTACTAAAGGGGATGGCGGAGTCTACGATCGCAATATCCAGCAATATTTACGGATAGCCCATTACCTCTATTTTTGGCGGTAGTTCGCGCCCACCCGTCTGCCCCAGCCGATGTTTATGGATTTATGAATCGTATCCCTTGACGACGGTGGCCGAAGTAACTACCATATTCTTATGCAGATTATTTTACTATCAGGAGGTTCCGGTAAGCGCTTATGGCCGCTCTCTAATGAAGCGCGCTCTAAGCAGTTTATTAAAATTTTTAAGCGGGAGCCGCAGGCAGCAGTCGAGGCCGATGGCGAGCAGCGGCAGGAAGCTGGCTACCAGTCGATGTTGCAACGGGTTTATGGGCAGATTACCCAGGCGCTACCGGATGCTACACTGACTATCGCCACTAGTCGTGTTCAGCTGAGCGCAGTACAAAATCAACTAGGAAACAAAACTAATTTACATATCTGTGTGGAACCCAGTCGGCGGGATACTTTTCCCGCCATTCTACTGGCTGTGGCCTATTTACATGATCGCTGTGGAGTCGGCGCCGCGGAAACCATCGCCGTTTGTCCGGTGGACCCTTACGTCGAACCAGATTTTTATCACACTTTGGGGCAACTAATGCAGCAGGCGGAGGCTGCTCAGTTGTCACTAATTGGCATCGAACCTACCTGTCCGAGCGAAAAATATGGTTATATTATTCCTACTACCGGCGATCGTATCAGCCGGGTGCGGGCTTTTAAAGAGAAACCGGATGCCCAAACCGCACAGCAGTATATCACTACCCAGCATGCGCTCTGGAACGCCGGGGTGTTCGTTTTTAAGGCAGGTTATCTGCTGGCCAAAGCGCGTCAGTTGACTGATTTCGCTTTTCGCGGCTATAATGATTTATGCGCTAACTATGCGCGGCTAGCTAAAACTAGTTTTGATTACGCTATCGTGGAGCGGGAGCCGGATATTCAGGTGATGCGCTATCATGGAGCTTGGAAGGATGTGGGTACTTGGAATATGATGACCCAGGTGATGGATCAGCCTATTAAAGGCCTAGCGCTGATGGATGAGGTTTGTTGTAATAGCTATGTGATTAATGAACTGCCGCACTTGCCGGTGCTAGCCATGGGCTGTCAGGATCTGGTGATCGCGGTAAGTAATAATGGGATTTTAGTGGCCGATAGCCAGCGCAGCTGCTTTATGAAGCCGTACGTGGAGCGGATTATGGCGCATCAGCAGGAGGCCGGGCAGGGACACCCGGTTCGTTTTGCCGAAAAATCATGGGGCAGCTACACGGTGATAGATTTTCAGCTCGGAGCGCTTATCGTTAAACTAGTAGTGCAGCCCGGACAGCAGCTAAGTTATCATAGCCACCAGCAACGGCAAGAAATCTGGACGGTGCTAGCAGGGCAGGGGATCATTACGCTAGATGGCGTGGAGCGGCCTATTGGGGTAGGCGAAGTAATTACCGTGGCGGTCGGTTGTAAACATCGAGTGCGGGCACTGACTGAGCTGACGCTGCTAGAGGTACAGCTGGGTGACCAGATTAGCGCGGAGGATAAAATTAAAGTAGATGTAAAGTAGATGCATAAGCATAATCATGATATGGATAATATGGACAAGCGGGTTCAGGTAACAGCTGGCAAATTATATATTATTATCCCCTGTTATAACGAAGAGCAGGTGCTGCCCCTGACCGCGCCGCTTTTTCGTGCCCAATTAGAGCATTTGATTCAGCAAGGACTAGTAGCGCCAACTAGTTGCATTCTGCTGGTGGATGATGGTAGTTGCGATCAGACTTGGACCGTAATTACACAGCTAGCGCAGACGGATGATCATTTCGTTGGGATTCGGCAGAGTCGTAATCGGGGTCATCAGAATGCGGTGTTAGCCGGGCTAATGGAGGTGCGTGAGCGGTGCGATCTGACTATTTCGATCGATTGTGACGGACAGGATGATATCGCCGCGATGGAGGCAATGGTGCGCGCATTTAATAACGGTTATGAGATCGTGTATGGGGTACGAGCAGATCGTACCACCGACAGCTGGTTTAAACGGGTGACTGCGCAACTGTTTTATAAAGGGATGCAGCTGTTGGGCACCGAAGTGCTCTATAACCATGCTGATTATCGGCTAATTTCAGCGCAGGCGTTGCAGGCGCTGGCGCAGTTTCCGGAGGTCAATCTCTTTTTACGGGGAATGGTGCCGCTGGTGGGTTTCTCTAGTACTCAAGTGACTTATAAACGGGAGCGGCGTCTAGCGGGTCATAGCCATTATCCTTTAAGCAAGATGCTAGCGCTGGCGCTAGACGGCATTACCAGTTTGAGTATCCGGCCGCTGCGGTTAATCGTTGCTATAGGGTTGTTGCTGTTGCTAGGGAGCCTGTTACTACTGATTTATAGTATTATCTTGGGTAGTGGCGATCAGCAGGTTAGGTGGTTCTCGGTAGGTGGATTGTTTTCCAGTCTACAGTTAATCGCGCTAGGGGTGGTAGGCGAATATGTGGGCAAAACTTATCTGGAGACTAAACATCGGCCGAGGTATATTATTAGCGATAGGACCGGAGAGAACGAACGCCGTGGAGCGGCCATAACCCAAGCGGGGGGGGGCGCGGCCGGCCTATTATTTAAACTGGTTGCTTGGAGCGGCGGCCCGTTAATGAACGCGATAAACAGACCAACATGATCTAAGGTTCAACGCATAAAATAAATAATCATTTAGCAGTGCATGATTGTACTAAATAAGTAGAAGGCATGGTGATAATTGAATAGGTACTGCAACAACACGATAAGAGATAGAAGGGGGTAGATTATGATTACTTTAACTGAGGCGCTAGAGCAATTAGGGAAGACTGAAGAGGCAGCAGTGAACATGAGTTTAGATGATGCCAATCTCTTGCTAAATAGGCAATTAGTACGCTTCGAGAGCGCGGCTAACGCGGATAAATCTGATGATGATTATATAAAAAAGCTGCGTCAAATACTTCAAGATATTAAGAATGGCCATCTATTGGTGATTACACCCTCGATAAGGGCTAATTTAGCGGACTGTTTAGCTTTGGGCGGTAGTAATAATAATGAGGTTGATGAACTAATCAATTGCTTACAAGCCTGCATGAGGCTGCGAGCTGCGATTGCTGACAAGGAATTATCAGTAAAAGCGCAATTAGAAAACGAGAGTAAGATGCAAGAGCTGATAGGAATGTCTAAAAAGCTGGATGCAGAGTCGTTAATCAAATTAAAATCGCTATTTAATCGTCCTAATGTGACTGCTAAGGAGCTAGAGCAGGGTGGGGCATTTAAGCTTGCCGATGGGGTGTTTGCTTTTTATGATAATGGCAAGTTTACGGTGCATATTGCCAGTTGCAGCAAAAAAAGTATACGACAAGCTTTAGGTATGTTTGCCACCGGGGCGCACTTGATTATTCCCGATTGGTCGAGTTTAAAGACCAAAGAAAAACAGGTTTTTATGCAGATAGCGGCCGAGATGAGACTAGAGATTACTGACTCAGAGGTCTATAAACTAGGATTTAGAAATAATAATACGCCGGAAGAAAATTATGATAATTTTCTGAAGTTAAAAGCTAATCCCCAAGACGCGATCGGTCGTCCGGAATGGCTCACCGATAAGATAATCGAGAGTAGTTTAGCCAGCGTGATGACACCTAAAGTTGGTGGTAAACCGCAAGAATCTCGACTGTTTCAGCCATCCGCGCAAGAGCGATTTCGTAAGGAGCGGAAGAAAGCGTTAATGCAGTCGGCAAATGAACGCGTTGAACAACGCTTAATCAACGTAGAAGCCGGTAATTCTTTTAACCTTCCGGGGGAGCGATTAAACCAGGCCAAGATAGATTTTGAAAAAATCCGGCAGATCATGAAGGATGAAAGAGTGAATTTTCAAACCGCGATGCAAAAATATCTTAACCCTGAATTGTTCGTAAGTAATCCAGAGAAGCGTAAACAGCGAGCGCAAGGTGTAATGATTTATACTAGCGCATTGGCCTTAACCTATGCGAACGGTTTAGCGAATGATGAGCGGGAAACGTTAGTATCGGATATTTATCAAACTTTTCAGCAATATAATATTATCACAAATAAACAATTGGACGATTTTAAGAAGGATACCGCGATTTTTAAGGCGGCGCCAGTGACTAAAATGCAACGCCAGTTAGATCGGGAAAACAGCCTTATGCTGTCGTTAGAACACAATATTAACAAAATAAAAGACAGACCAGAATTTGCACATGATCGGGCTAAATATCGGCTATTGTGTGGAAAAGGAGTCTATTTAACAGAAGAAAACGGAACGATTGCGATTGATTTAGAAAGATTACGACAAGAATTATCTTCAGACGCTGAATCTTCAAACGCTGATGCGGCGGAGTTCCATTTTCAGCCAGTTGAGTGGGAAGAATTATGTAGTTGTTGGGATAAAATTAAACCCCAATTGCAAGACGATGACCAAGCGGCAAATGAATTACGTGACGTTATTAAGCCGTTAGAGGGTGAAGCAAAGCAGAAAGTAATTAAATTGTCAGATTTGCTTAAACTGCAAAACGTAGTACAAGATTCCAAGTTAAATTCAGGTGAGGCAACACAATTTAGACAATTACTACAATCGCTATTGAATTCTCAGGAGTTTATCAATCAAACGTTTGATAAGATATATAGTGATGAAGCACAGGCAAAACAAGTAATTATTAATAATATTAAAGAAGAAGCCAAAATCAGTTTAAAGCCAGATGAGATTGCCAGGTTGGTAAGTGATATGCAGGGAATAAAAGCGATTTTACAGACGGGCACGCCAGAAGAACAAACAGAAAACGCCGATCGTGTCAACTCTCTGGATAGCTTATTAAATAAATTGCGGGATCAGGAGACGCACAAGCCTTTAGAAAACGTTGAACTAACTTTGACCGAAGTGGAAGAATACAATACTCTTGTGAAGAGCGTGAAAGAGCTGTTCACCCGGGCTCAAGATAACGTTTTGTTAGAAGTGGCGACGCATGAGAGCGTAGAGAACAAAGATGGCCAATTCTTGGTGAATGCAATTAGAAATCTAAAAGAAAACAAAGATGCTATAACTTTTGATGCACAACCTGCGCAGCAGGTACCGGCTTCGCAACACTAATATCCATCTTGAATTATAGGTTAATTATTGATATGTTTTACTGGGCCGGATAGCTAACGCTATTATAATTATAACACGGAGAGATGTCTGAGCGGTTGAAAGAGCATGACTGGAAATCATGTATATGCGCAAGTGTATCGCGGGTTCGAATCCCGCTCTCTCCGCCAAGAGTTGGCCTGTCGATTATTGCGGGCGTAATTTAGGGGTGCGGTATAGCTGTTTGCCGACATGGCTCAGTTGGTAGAGCAACTGATTTGTAATCAGTAGGTCGGGGGTTCGAATCCCTCTGTCGGCATGACTTTTATGGTATTATAATTTTATAATTTTATAATTTATATTGTATTGGTTATTGCTAGGTTGTTGACCGGACCACAATGCATGATTCGCTGCCATTTTTAATAGATATGACCATAATGCTAAGCCTGGCAGGGGTTTTAGCGTTATTGTGTCAGCGTTTCAAACAGCCGATCGTATTGGGTTACATTATCAC
>CAVFMC010000024.1:0-10886 GCA_963623565.1 Bacteroidaceae bacterium
CTGCTAGCGAGGCAGCTCGTTGCGCTACTACATCGTCGCCCGCAGCATTCTTCACAGCCAATTGGGTTAACAATGGTTTTAGCTCGGCTACCCGTGCCCGTTGTTGCTGAATCGCTAAACTGTCTCGTTGCTGTACCCCCTGTAGTAATCCCTCATACAGGTCGCCGGGCAGCACCGGTTGTAACTGTTGTAGCAACTCTGTCGCCATGGCACTCTGTTTATCTAGCGACAGTCGAAACCCAAAGCCGAATTCCGCATTATCTTCAAAAAGGGAATTGGACCAAGCCGGCCCACGTCCCCGTTCATCGGTGCACCAGGGAGTAGTAGGCAGATTGCCACCATAAATGGAGGAACAACCGGTGGCATTAGCTACTACCATATGGTCCCCAAATAGTTGGGTAACCATTTTAATATATGGCGTTTCACCGCAACCCGCACAAGCACTAGAAAATTCAAAATATGGACGAAGATATTGTAGTTCGCGCGGATTATTGCCTGCCAACGCAGCATTATCTACATAAGCGCCCTGTTCAAAGAAGCGAACGTTTTCCTGCTCTTGTTGCAAAATCGGCGCTTTATCTCCGATATGCATGGCTGAGCGGGTAGGATCCTCCTTATCTTGGATCGGGCATACCTTTTCGCAGAGTCCACAACCGGTACAATCTTCAACATAAACTTGTAGATGGTATTGGTCGCCGCTAAAATTCTTCAGTTTACATTTAGTCAGCTGAAAGGCAGTCGGGGCACCGGCTAGCTCCTCTTGGTTATAATGTTTGGCTCGCAGTACGCCATGGGGGCAAATTAGGCTACACATTCCGCATTGTAGGCAGGCTTCGCTGTTCCAGATACTGACCATCTGTGATACGTTGCGTTTCTCTAAGCTGGTGGTACCTAGTGGATAACTGCCATCCACCGGCAGCGCGCTGACCGGCAGGCTCTCGCCTTGCCCCTGCATCATGGGTAGAATAGTCTTTTTGATCATTTGAGCCTGCGCAACGCTTAGCTGATTACGGTGTACCCGCGTTTCGATTTCCGCTAGGATGTGATTAGCGTTCTGGGCATTATCTTCGATTCCGGATCCATTATCCGCGTTGACCAGCATGCTCTCTAGTTCCTGCATGGTGGGTAGCGGCACCGTAATTAGATGCGCTAAGGCCTGATCGATAGCAGCAAAATTTTGTTTGACTATTTCTTCGCCCTTGCGTTGATAGGTTTTTACTGCCGCCTCTTTAATTTTGGCGATCGCCTGGTCGGCCGGCAATACCCCTGAAATAGCAAAATAACAGGTCTGCATAATGGTATTAATACGAGAACCCATCTTGGTAGCACGCGCGACTTTGTAAGCATCAATAATATAAAAACGCAGTTTTTTTTGCACGATTTTACGACTGATGGCTGTAGGTAGCATTGACCAGATCTGTTCTCGCGTATAAGGAGCATTCAATAAAAAGACTCCGCCATCTACCACACTATCAATAATTGTTTCGTCATTTAAAATAAAATTAAACTGATGGCAACCCACGAAATCCGCTCGGGTTAGAAGGTAGGGTGAATCAATAGGACGGGCAGAAAAACGTAGATGGGAGGTAGTGCGCGAGCCAGATTTTTTGGAGTCATAGACAAAATAACCCTGTACGTACTGATTGGTTTGGCTACCAATAATCTTTAAGGTATTTTTATTGGCGCCTACCGTGCCATCGGAGCCTAGCCCATAAAAAATAGCAGTTTGTTGATCAAAAGTAGTAATTTCGTCACTGGAATCGTAGGCTAGACTGCTACCGCTGACATCATCCTGAATTCCGACGGTAAAGTGGTTAAGCATTGGCGCAGATGGCGCGCGATTGGTTATATCTAGTTGCTGGCTGTTGTTGTTAGTGCCGCGTTGTAGGCTTAGGAAGATAGCGCGTACCATAGCTGGAGTAAACTCTTTGGAAGACAGACCGTAGCGCCCACCTACTATCTTAGGCAGCGTTGCCAGCTGTCCCTGCTGATAAGCTTCCATCAGCGCGCCACTGATATCCTGATACAGCGGTTCGCCTAAACTCCCAGGTTCTTTAGTGCGATCCATCACCGCGATGCTTTCCACTTCCGGTGGCAAAATGGCTAGCAGTCGTTGCCGATCCAACGGGCGATAGAGATGTACCTGAATCGCGCCCACCGCTTGTCCTTGCGCTCGTAGCTGATCCACCATCTGATTGACGCACTTAGCTGCTGAACCCATAATCACAATCAGTTGCCGTGCATGGGGATCACCATAATACTCCAGGGTGTGGTACTGTCGACCGGTTAAGGCGGCTAGCTGATCCATCTTACGTTGCACAATTTCTGGTAGCTGCGCGTAATAGGGATTGACTGCCTCGCGTGCTTGGAAATAGGTATCTGGATTTTGCGCCGTGCCCCGCAGCATCGGGCGCTCAGAATTTAACCCGCGGGCGCGATGTGCTTGCACCAGTTTTTCATCGATCATGGCACGCAGTACACTCTCGTCCAGTAGCTCAATTTTATTAATTTCATGACTAGTGCGGAAGCCATCAATAAAATGCACGAAAGGCACCCGCGCCTCTAAAGTGGATGCGTGGGCGACCAGCGCTAGATCATGCGCCTCCTGCACGCTGCCTGCTGAAAGCAGGGCAAAACCAGTACCCCGGACTGCCATTACGTCGCTATGATCACCGAAAATCGACAGCCCCTGGCAAGCCAGCGAACGCGCTGCCACATGGATTACCGCTGCGGTCATCTCTCCGGCGATTTTATACATATTGGGAATCATTAGTAGCAACCCTTGGGAGGCGGTAAAAGTAGTAGCCAAAGCTCCGGTCTGCAGCGCGCCATGCAAACTACCGGCTGCTCCCGCTTCACTCTGCATCTCCACCACCTGAGGCACTACCCCCCAGATGTTTTTTACCCCTTTAGTAGCCCATTGATCCGCCAGTTCTCCCATGGTGGTGGATGGGGTGATGGGGTAGACACAGCTCATTTCAGTAACCCGGTAAGCCACCTGCAGAGTGGCTTCGTTACCATCCATAATTTTCATCTGTTTGTGATTGTGATGTTGATTCTGGTTTTGGCTTTGGTTGGTGCTTGTATTCATATTGTTTTTGCTCCTACACCCTCATTACGTTGCTATTGGTAGTTTAATTGTTAAAAACGTGTTCATTACAGCATTAAAGTATAGTAGTTATTATCTAAATGTTGTCTAAATTGTCGCATGTATCACATGTATCATAATTTCATGTTATGGGCTTAAATTAACATAAAAATCGCCAGTAATCCAGCGAAAATTAATAAGCGGTTCTGCAGACGGACGGTCTGTAGTAGCGATTGCGTCTCGATGGCGGTAGTATCGGTAGCATCATCAGCAGCGTCGACGGTATTGTTGTTGTCATTGCTGTGGGCGCTATGAGTTCCTAACGCCAAGCGGCTGCAGCCATAGACCAGTTGTTCATTAGGCAGTTGTTGCCAAAGATGGGTCATCAACCAGTCAAACACCGCGACGAATTCGCCCACCAACGCATAACCCAGCGCCCAGAGTCGCGCAGGGATAAATTCTGCCCAATAGAGCAGATAAGTTAGCCCCGCCAAATATTGTTGTTGAAACTGTTGCGAATAGGATAGGTCTTTTTCTAGTTCTGGATTATCGTCGGCGTCATTATCTGCGTTGGCGCAATCGTCAGCGGTAACAGAAATGTCGCGTTCGAGATCGCTCGCGCCCGGAGTATTATCATCACCCGGCGTGTCATTATCAGTAGCGCTGCTATTTTGCGACTGTATTCTATTTTGAATTAATTTAGCCAGTTCTCGCCATAACCAATAGCTAACTACTCCATATATGCCAGCTAGAATAAACCAAAAGATCCCCACCAACCAATTTTTAAACAGGCTTATAATAATGAAATATGCCAGTTTGTTATCCGTGGCGGTGGATGACGCGCAGGAGTTGCATTGTTCTACTTGCGTATAATTTTCACGTTCATGCGCCAATAGCCACTTGTGACTTAGCTGCGCTACAAAATTTTGCCTATCGTGTTCATCGCCTTTAGCTTGCAAGTGATGATATTCCTCTAGCAGCCGCTGGCAATTAAAGAGCCGTACGGTCGCTAGTAGTACCGTTAGCACCACCGCAAACTTACAAAAACCCTGCAGCAGATGCGCCGCACCTAACTGCAACAGCGCTAGCGACAGCCAGAGCGGTAGCAGCAGTAACAGCAAGCCGATACGCCAATCTAAATTGATCAGCCGCTTACTCATTAGATCCCAATACAGCGCGATCCACTGATCCGGGACCACTAAAAATTCTCCCCGTTCGGTAAAATATTGTAAAATTGTGGTAATTAAAATCGCTAATAACGCCATAAGTCTCGTTCCTCATTGGTTTTTGCCAAGCTATCCATCTATATTATTGTTACGCTTTGCCGTTTAATATAACCAAAAAGTTTTACGGGCACAAGTCGAGTACAAGACGACGCTAGCGGTACTATTACTATCTAATTTTTAGGGTATAGCGTAGTTAGTCGAGTTGGTTTATAAATTGGTTTATAAATATGTAAGCATAAAATAAGTACATAAACAGTACATAAGTAGATCGTATAAGTAGACCAGTTGAATATTTCGCGAAAATTAGCTATTTTTACCTGCGAGAACCGCAAGTGCTAGGTATGACGACAAAGTTGTAAAGAAGATACAGATTTATTCATGATAAGCCGTGAGCAAAAACAAAATAAGGAAGAAGACAGACGGCGTTCGTCTGGTGATGTTGGTGATGCCGGCGCGACTACTCCCTGGTCCTGGCGGCAGGTGGCAGTCGAACGGATCTGTTTATGGCTTTATCAAGTGGGGTGGTGGCTAGCGCTGCCTTTTGTTTTAGGTCGCTTATGGTGGCGGGGGCGGCAGCTGCCCGCTTATCGGCGTCATATTTGGCAGCGATTAGGTTATTATCGTGATCTGCCTCGGCCCTCCGCGGGCTGTTGGTGGCTACACGCGGTATCGGTGGGGGAGAATGTGGCGGCCGCCTCGCTAGTTAATAGCTGGATTCAACGCTGCGCAGCGCAGCTGGCTTCACCGCCAACTGGCGCTCAATCTGCAGTAGCCGATCAAAATCGTGTACCCTATTCCATCGTAGTCAGCTGTATGACCCCTACTGGTGCGGAGCAGATTCAGCGGCTGTATGGTAAACAGGTAATTCAGGTGTATCTACCCTATGATCTACCCAGTATGGTCAACCGTTTTCTAGATTATTTTCGACCGCAATGTTTGGTCTTAATGGAGAGCGAAATCTGGCCGGTTTTAATCTGCGAGGTGCAGCGGCGGCGGATTCCGATCTTTTTGGTTAACGGCCGGTTAACCTATCGTTCTTTTCTGCGTTTTAGCTATATTAAATGGCTCACTCGTCTCTGGTTGCAGCGTTTTACTAAGATTATGGTTAAAAGTCGGGAGGATTTAGCTTATTTTGCCAAACTAGGCGCGCACGCCAGACAGCTTATTTTGACTGGTAATTTAAAATTTGATCTAACTATTACCCCGATTCAGCAGCGACAAGCGGCTAGTTTGCGCGCTATCTGGGGGCGACGCCCCGTGTTTATTGCTGCCAGTACTCACGATAAGGAGGAGCAATTGGTGCTAGCGGCGGTGCAGCAGGTATGGCAGAGATACCCGGAGTTGCTACTGATTGTGGCCCCGCGTCATCCTGAGCGATTTGGACTGGTAACCGAGTTATTTAAGCAGCAATTAGGTGCTACGGCGGTACTGAACTATAGCCAGTTAGCGCAGTATGCCGACACTAAAAACAATCCCGTGGGCGATGTAATCACCAATGTCAATATAGATTTTATCGGTCTGCCGCGCGTCATCGTGGTCGACGTGATGGGGCGTTTAATGCCGCTCTACGGCGCGAGCGATTTAGTTTTTGTGGGCGGCAGTCTGGTGCCGATCGGGGGGCATAATCTTTTAGAGGCGGCGGTCTGGCAAAAGCCGCTGCTCAGCGGTCCTTATTTAAGTAATTTTATCGAAACCAAAGAGAAACTCTGTCATCAACAGGGGCTAGTAATAGTGCAGAATGCAGAGGAGCTAGCCCAGCAGCTAGGTGCGCTTTTGGCGGATCCGCAACGTGCAGAACGATTGGGGGTGGCGGCGTACAAAGTGGTGGCACAGAATCGAGGGGCCACTCATCGAACGCTGGAGGAGATCGATAAGCATATGCAGCGATCATAAAAATAGTCAAGATAGTGAATAGTACGGTCGTCAGTGTAACCGTAACATGCGAGTTAGTGAGCTACTTTCTGAGACGCGCTTTCCGCTTCCGCGTTCGTCTAGTGCTCGGCTAGACAAAGAGTTACTGTTATCTAAAGCGTTACAATGCAGTAAAGCGGAGTTGTATATTCATGATGATCAACAGCTCACGGTCGAGCAGATGCAGCGTTGGCAGCGTTCTTACCAGCGACGGTTGCAGGGCGAACCGATCGCTTATATCTTAGGCTGGCGGGATTTTTGGAGTCTACGTTTACGGGTCAATCATCATGTTTTGATTCCTCGTCCGGAAACTGAGGAACTAGTAGCGTTAGTGCTGCGGGAAATGCCATCACCAGATGCAAGGCTGGTTGCTGATTTAGGTACCGGTTCGGGTGCTGTTGCCATTGCTCTAGCCCGTGAACGACCCTGTTGGCAGCTAGTGGCAACCGATCTAAGTCGCCAGACGCTGGCGGTAGCGCAATATAATGCCAAACATTGGCAAGTGGCGCAGCAGATCAGTTTTAAAGTGGGGCAAGTGGATAGTTGGCTGGCCCCGTTAGCTGCGTTAGAGGGACAATTTGATGCTATTGTGGCTAATCCGCCCTATATTGCTGCGCATGATCCGCATTTAACATCGCTCTTGCCTTTTGAACCACGCTCGGCGTTAGTAGCCGATCATCATGGGCTAGCTGATCTGTTTGCTATTATCCAGGCAGCGCCATCCTACTTAAAACCGGGCGGCCTGCTTGCACTAGAGCATGGGGCTGACCAAGCGGCACCGCTGCATGCTTTTTGGCGTCGCTGCAGCGCCGGTTATGGGCTGATTACGCTTGAACGAGATAGCGCTGGGTTGCCACGCCTTAGTTGGGCACGATTAAACAAAAAACGGTAGCAATCCGATATTGTTATCTAGAATTTAAGGGTTTCTTGATGTTTTTACTTGCATAAATTTTGAAAATTACGTTTTGCACAGGTGTATCATTTTAGCAGTTAATACCGTGTTCATTATCAACGTAATTTTCAAACCTGGTGTATTGCCCTAAAAAAGTGAGTTTAATTTTGCCAATCGGGCCATTACGCTGCTTAGCAATAATAATCTCCGCTATGCCTTTATCCGGGGTGTCCTCGCGATACACTTCATCCCGATAAATAAAGAGAATTAGATCTGCATCCTGTTCAATAGCGCCGGATTCCCGTAGATCCGACATTTGGGGTCGCTTATCCATCCGCTGTTCTAGCCCACGATTAAGCTGGGAGAGTGCAATGACTGGTACTTTTAGTTCTTTGGCTAAGGACTTCAACCCACGCGAGATTTCGGTAATTTCGGCTACCCGGCCCTCGCGAAAACCCGGAATCGCCATCAGCTGGAGATAATCAATCACGATCAATCCTAATTGTTTTTGGCTTTTAAGTATTCGGCGGGCCCGACTTAAAATATCGGTGGGACTAAGCGCCGGAGTCTCGTCAATGAAAAGATTAGCTTCCGAGAGCATGCCTACCGCCGAACCCAAACGGGGCCAATCGTCATCGGTTAATTTTCCTGTGCGCACCCGGCGTTGATCGATTCGGCCTAGCGAAGAGATCATCCGCATAGCTAGCGCTTCGCCTGACATTTCCATACTGAAAACTAGCACCGGCAGGTGGGAGCGTAACGTTGCACTCTCGACAATATTCATGGCAAAACTGGTTTTACCCATGGATGGACGGCCCGCCACGATCACTAAATCGCCCTCCTGCAGACCGGATGTGAGTTCATCTAAGTCGATAAAACCGGTAGATAGACCGGTAATATTACTGTTAGAGTGGTATAATTCATCAATCCGCTCGGAGGCGGCAGTAAGCAGGTTAGTAATGGCCACCGGACCACTTCTGATTAGGCGATGATGATCAGCCAGCTGAAAAATCTGCTGTTCAACGTTACCTAGCAGCTGTGCCACCGTGATTTCGCGTAAGTTAAAAGCTTGCTCAGCCAACTCCTGTGCTAGTTTAATGAGTTTACGTTGAATGGCACGGTTATGTACCAGTTCCGCGTAAGCACGAATATTGGCTAACACCGGTACCGTTTGCGCTAATTCAAAGAGATAGGCCTCCCCACCCGCTAGTTCCATCTCCCCCCGCTCTTTTAATAGTTCGGATAAAGTAACGATATCAAAGGGTTGCCCGCGGCGACTCAGAGCAATTAGTACTAGAAAAATAGCACGATGGCTGGGTAGGTAAAAATCTTCCGGTTGCAAAATAGCGGCTACCTGGTCCCAAGCGCTATTATCCACCAGCAAGCCACCTAGTACCGAACGCTCAGCCTCTAGGGCTTGAGGCATGGCGATAGGGGTGGGTTGTTGGTGGTGAGTGGATCGTGATTTAGCTGCTGATAAGGTCGGCGGCGTCGGTGTCGTTGTTAGCGTCGGCGCTGGTGTTAGTATTGGATCCGGGTTTGATTCTGGTGCTAATACGGCCGTAGCGCAATCAGCTGTTGGTGTCTCGGCCGCACTGGGCGTAACTAATGCGCCTGATGTGTCTAATGCATCTGATGCAACCACAAGAGTGTCGCTGATAGGATTTTTATCAGCTGGCTCCTGTGGTTGAACGGAGTCGCGCTTACTCATGCGCTTACCAATAATTAATAAACAAAATAGAACAGTCTAACTAGTTATGCCATAGTTAATCCAACTGCTAGCCCGTCGCTGCCACTTGCAGCGGTACCGTCACGCTGACATCGGTATGCAGTAGCAGGGTAATCTGGTACTCGCCCGTTTGCCGAATCGTGCCCTGCGGTAATTCGATTTCTCCCCGTTTAACTGCCAGTCCCTGCGCGGCGAACGCATCGGCAATCATTCGGATATTTATTGAACCAAAGAGTTTTCCATCTTCGGTAGCTTTAACTTTAATCACTAGCCGCTTATCTGCCAGCTGCTCTGCCCGCTCCTTAGCTTGCTGTAGCCGCTGCTCAGCTCGCTGTTCTAGCTCAGTGCGCATCTGGTTAAATTTAGCTAAATTAGTAGCGTTAGCTACCACCGCCTTGCCATAAGGAATTAAAAAATTACGCGCCCACCCATTTTTTACTTTAACGGTGGCGCCCATCTCCCCGAGATGGCGTACTTTTTCTAATAAAATAATTTCCATCGCTTATGCCTCTTCTTATTGGTTTTAATTCCGCTCGTTCGCCGCTGGTGCAACTATTTGCTCCTCCTGCGCCGCCGCTGACGCTGCCATCTCTACGCTGCTAGCTACCTCAGCTGCCTCTGTTTCTGCCACTCGATTCTCATCTGCGTTCTCAGTAGTGTCAGCAGCAGTCACCGCTTGAGGGCGCTCTGAGCTAATCGGAGTTCGGTGATACTCATTATTACTATATTTATCAGTATAGGAAAGCAGCGCTAAAGAACGCGCAATTTTAATCGCCCGCGCCAATTGACGCTGGTTTTTATGCGAAACATCGGTATGACGGCCGGGCATAATCTTACCGCTATCAGAAATGGCGGCATGGAGCAGCCGTAAATTTTTATAATCGATCACCGGATCGCTGCCACTCTCCGCTGCAGTGGTGGGCAGGTTTATTTTCTGATTTTTAATTATCATCCAATTACTCCACTCGTGGTTTCATTCTGTTAATCTAGTTTTGTCTATCTGTTGTGCTTTAATAAGTTTAGTTTACTTGTCTGCGTTCTCCTTGTCGTCGCTGTCTGATGTTACCGGCTGGTCGCTATCCTGTTGAGTATAATTATCACTATTACTATTACCGTCACTATTACCGCGATAACTATTTCGACCACTGTAACTATTATTATAACGACTGCTATAAGAATCAAACCGGTTACGACGATAACCATAACCGTTCTCCTCTTTGCGTCTGGTCATGATGTAAGAGGGTGCAGTGATGGCTGTTTTACGTCGGAGCACTAAATTACGTAAAATGGAGTCATTATAACGAAAACTATCGGTAATCCGTTTTAAGCTCTCCTGGTTGCACTCCACGTTCATCAACACAAAATGTGCCTTATGCAGCTTATTAATGGGGTAAGCTAGCTGCATTCGTCCCCAATCTTCGGTGCGATGCACCGTTCCGCCGCGCTCCGCCACGATCTTGGTGTAGCGTTCAATCATCGGTGGCACCTGTTCGCTCTGATCCGGGTGCACTAAAAACAGAATTTCATAATGTTTCAATTTCATTATTTTCTATCCCCTTCTGGTTTATTTTACCCTAACTCTATATGCATTCTACATTTTCGATTATAGAGCCTATTCTAAGCTATAAATAAGTTTCCGCATGATCATCTAACGCACGCCCACTAGGTAATACGCCGATCATCAGAAACAAAGGAAGCCTAACGCCTATCGCGCCAAGCCAGGTCATCATAAGCTAAATCAGTAGCGAGTGCAAGAGGCGTTTTATTAGTTTATTAGTTTATCAGTTTATTTTTATTTGTTGTTCATTCACAACGATAAGTCAACACTAACGCCATGGCATCGTACGGCGGCAGCTCGATTTCGGTTTTGCCATAGTTGGTGATTTGTACGGTTGGGCCATGCATCCGTCCTTCTTGTAATCGGGATTTAATTAAATCGTAATATTTGCCATCTGGTAAACCGGTATCAAATTTCTGCTTTAAACTGCGACCAGTAGCATTTATCGCTACAAAACCCACCGCACTAATGGATTTACCTGT
>CAVFMC010000024.1:10913-11438 GCA_963623565.1 Bacteroidaceae bacterium
CGGGCAAAGGCCAGTTGATTGCCGTTCATCCAGATGTGCGCCAGTCCGGGTGCGGACGCGGTGCGACGATGGAACAGTACCATATTAGCGATCGCTTGCCAACGATGCTGCAGCACCCAACGGGAATTAGTAGCAAAGCCATGATCCTGATCGCCTACCCAGACCGATTCTGTTGGATAACCATCATCATGGCCATTAAATCGAAAACTAGACATAATTTTAGGTACGCCAAAGGGCCAAGCCAGCATAAAAATATAAGCTAAGACGTAGGCATTACGCGAGGTGGAGCCAAAATTTAACATATTCTCCATCATCCGTTCGGTATCATGATTATCAATTACCGTGACCGTCCGGTTAGAGGGTAGCTGCAGCCAGGTACTGCCAAAGGAGAAGGCGGCCAGTTTTTCCAAGGAATTAGCGCGTCCGGTAAAGACCTCGGCTAAAAATTCGCCATACTTAAAACTGGTTACGTAGCCTAATTTAAAATATTTTTCCATATAACTATATAAATCTACTCCCATGGGC
>CAVFMC010000025.1:0-8123 GCA_963623565.1 Bacteroidaceae bacterium
AGATCTGTTTTACTTTAAACGAGACGATATGACGCCTCATGCTAAAGTTCGTAAAACCGCTAAACAGGGATCGTAGGTCCTATAATACATTGAGGCCGGCAATTTCGGTACTATAAAAACATTTGGATCAGATAAATATATCTGCAAAACTTATGGTGTTACGGATGCAGAGGTTTGGACAAAAGCATAAAACGTGTTTTAGCGTTAATTTGATCCTGGGTAGTGAATATGGTTAAATACTAACACGCGATAGAGACTAGAGAAAGGTTAGTTAGAGCGATGCATAATAATTATGATAGGCAAGCGGCATAAGATCCATAATTATAGCAATTATAACACTGAGATCGCACCCAACCGGTCCAGCGGTATGCGCATTACCGGTGGGTGTTGGCGGGGGCGTAAGATCTTTTGCCCCAGTCGGTCGGCAGCACAGGTACGGCCCACCACCGAGATCAATCGTCAGCGGCTGTATAATTGGCTAGGTGAGACTATTAGTGGGGCGCTGGTGCTAGATCTTTTTGCTGGTAGCGGCATGCTTAGCTGGGAGGCGCTTTCGCGTGGGGCTGCGCAGGCGGTGCTGGTGGATCTGTCGCCGGTGATGTTGCAGCATTTATATCGCTGCCAGCAGCAGCTGGATGTACAGGCGCGAAGCCAGATTATTGCTGCTAAACTGCCCATGCGCCTCTCGCGAGTACCGCGGTTAGCTTATGACTTAATTTATTTGGATCCGCCGTTTGGTTATAATTTAATTCTTTCTACCTGCTTAGCGTTGCAGCAGCAGGGCTTGATTGCGTCTAGCACCAAGCTATATATCGAGTGTGAAACCCGTGTCCAGCCAGTGCATCTGCTACAGCAACAGGATCCAGGTTGGCGGATCGAGCAGCAGGCGCATACTAGTGATATTAGCCAGTATATAATTAGTTACTATTAATATAGCTGTCATTCATATGAATGTAGATGGTGGATAACGGCGGGGATTATTGCGATCTGCAGATCCACATGGTAATGGTAAGAGTTATATTGTATATTGTCTTTGTGATATTGATATTAGTAGATACCGAATAAAAATTTAAAATAATGAGCATGAATTAATATTGAGGCAAGATAATAATAATAGATATGACCATAGATACAGCGAATAAGACAGATACGGCTAATAAGACGTCGCGACCAGCAGCCATTGATACTGAACTATTACAACAGCAGTTAAAAACGGATGCAAGTGAACTAGCGTCACTTCGGAGGGATCTTTAACTATCAAGGCAAATCGCAACGAGTAGCGGAAATCAATCAGCAGCTAATCGAAGCTAGTTGTTGGGCGGATCCGGCGCGACAAGCCCAATTGCTGACAGAAAAGCGGCAACTGCAGACCATTTTAGATAAGCTAGACGACTTGACTCATAAGTTTAATGAGCTACAAGAGCTGCTGGAGCTAGCGCTGGCGGAGCAGGAGTTAGCGCTGCTACCGGAGATCGCCAGCGACACCCAGCACGCACGCGATCAGCTGGCTGAACTGATTTTTCAGCAACGCTTTACCGGTCCCGCGGATAGTAATTTTGCTTATCTAGATATTCAAGCTGGCTCCGGGGGCACCGAAGCGCAAGATTGGGCTCAAATGCTAATGCGAATGTATCTAAAATTCGGTGATCGTCACGCTTTTCAGCCGCAGATTATCGAACTATCGCACGGAGAAATCGCCGGTATTAAGAGCGCTACCCTAAAATTTTGCGGTGCCTATGCGTATGGCTGGTTGCGAACCGAAACCGGTGTGCATCGACTGGTACGGAAATCGCCCTTTGATGCTAATCATAAACGGCATACCTCTTTTGCTTCGGTATTCGTGTATCCGGAGGTGGATGATAGCATTACCATTGAAATTAACCCTGCAGATCTAGTGATGGATACCTATCGCGCGCAGGGGGCGGGCGGGCAGCATATTAATAAAACTGAGTCGGCGGTGCGGATTACCCATCTACCCACCGGAATTGTAGTGCAGTGTCAGAGTGAGCGGTCGCAGCATCAAAATCGCCTGCAAGCGTTTAAACAGCTACGGGCTAAAATTTACCAGATGAAACTGCGGGAGCAGCAACAGCAGCAGGATGCGCTGGAAGCCAGTAAAGCGGAGATTAGTTGGGGTAGCCAGATTCGTTCTTATGTGCTGGATGATGCGCGGGTGAAAGATACTCGTACCGGAGTGGAGAGCCGCAATCCACAGGCGGTACTAGACGGCGAGCTGGACGCTTTTATTCAGGAGAGTTTACGCATCCAAGCAGATAATCATAATAAACAATAGTTTGAACCAATAATAGAATAGTCTGGTCTAATAATCATGCGCTTAAATCGCTTCATTGCTAGTAGTGGACGGTGCGCGCGTCGTCGGGCGGATGAACTAATTAACGCTGGTCGAGTGCAGGTTAATGGTCAACTGATGACTAATTTTGGGTATCAGGTGCAACCGGGGGATCAGGTGCTCGTGGATGGCCAAATAGTTCAGGTGGCGCCGTTACAGTATATTAAACTACATAAACCACCAGGTTTTTTAACTACCATGCAGGATGATCGGGGGCGGCCAACCATTTATCGCTTATTACCGCCGCGTTTACATCATCTGCGACCAGCGGGTCGACTGGATTTTCATTCTAGCGGGCTATTAATCTTGAGTAACGATGGAGATTTTCTCTATCAGCTAACTCACCCTGGTCAGTTGGTAGCGCGGCGTTATCTGGTTAGCGCTCGTGGCCGGGTGACCGATCGGCAGCTACAGCAGATGCGCCAGGGAATCCGCTTGTTAGATCAGCAACACCATTCGCTGATGGCTTATGCGCAAGCGCGGTTGTTAACTTATCAGCCGACCACCAACCTAAGTTGGTTACAGATGATTTTGTACCAGGGGCTTAATCGTCAAATTCGGCGGATGCTAGAGGCTCTAGGTCATCCGGTGGTTTCGCTGCAGCGTATTACGCATGGACCATTTCAGCTGGGGCATTTACCAGAGGGACAGTGGTGTCCGCTACAAAATCCTTGCGGTAACCAGCTAAAAGTAAAAGATCGTGATAAAAAATTGACAAAGAATTGACAAGAGGATAGTTTTTTTATATATGAACTCGTTGGCATTAGAATTAAAAATTGATGGAATTAGCAGTAGGGATGATAGTGCTTAATGAGATTGGCAACGAAATTAAGTAAATTGAATGAATTAGTTAAATAATGAAGGTATGATAGGGGACAGGAGATTATGAGCACCAGTATTGAAGAAAAAGTAAAACGCATTATTAGCGATGAGTTAGTAGTGAATGGCGAAGATATTCAAAATTCTTTCTCATTCGTAGAGGATTTAGGCGCCGATTCGTTGGATACAGTAGAACTAGTGATGGCACTAGAGGATGAATTTGGAATCGAGATCCCGGATAGCGAAGCGGAGAAGATTAAAACTGTCCAGGAAGCAATTGATTATATTAAAGCGCACAGTTCTGAAGAATAAGGATAAATTAGCGCAATATATATCATAGAACACGTATATATCGATTAAAAAATTTATTAGATAGAAAGCGAGGGCGGAAAGCGGTGTTAAATCGGCGTGTAGTAGTGACAGGCTTAGGGATGGTAACACCGCTGGGCCTCACGGTGGAGGAGAGCTGGGCCGCTTTGTTGGCGGGACGATCAGGGGTAGCTAAGATCACTCGTTTCGACGCCACCGATTTTGCAGTGCAGATTGCCGCCGAAGTTAAGGGCTTCGATGCGGGACAGTATATGGAACCGCGTGATGCTAAAAAAACCGAAATTTTTATTCAATATGCGGTAGCGGCAGCAGCACAAGCCATGGCGGATGCTCAGTTAGAGCTGAGCGAGGCGGAGTGCGGGCGAATTGGGGTGTCGATCGGCTCTGGTATCGGTGGGCTTAGTTTTATTGAGCGGATGCATGAGGTGTATAGTCAGCAAGGACCGCGCAAAATTACGCCAACTTTTATTCCCTATTCAATTATTAATATGGTGCCAGGTTTTGTGGCTATTCAACAGCATTGCCGCGGACCTAATCTGTCGCTGGTTAGCGCTTGCAGTACGGGGGCGCATAATATTGGTAATGCAGCACGGATCATCTGCTATGGGGATGCAGACATGATGCTGGCAGGGGGCACTGAAATGGCTACCACGCCGCTGGGAATTGGTGGTTTTGCGGCGCTTAAAGCGCTGTCGCGCCGTAACGATGCACCCGAACAAGCTAGTCGTCCCTGGGATCGAGCGCGAGATGGATTTGTGCTGGGAGAAGGTGCGGGAGTACTGCTGCTGGAGGAGTATCAACACGCGCAGGCCCGCGGGGCACGGATTTACGCGGAGCTGCTAGGCTATGGGGCTAGCGATGACGCTTATCATATTACCATGCCGGATCCAACTGGGACGGGAGCAGCGGCGGCGATGCGGCGGGCACTGGAGGACGCGCGGCTAGCGCCGGAAGCGGTGGATTATATTAATGCGCACGCTACTTCGACGATGGCAGGCGATGTCGCGGAGCTTAATAGTATTAAGGCGGTATTTGGTGCGCATAGCCAACGGCTGCTGGTAAGTGGCACCAAATCTATGACCGGTCATATGCTGGGTGCAGCGGGTGCGGTGGAGGCGATTTTTGCCATTTTAGCGCTGCGAGACCAGATGGCGCCACCTACTATGAATTTAGAACAACCAGAACAGGATTGGGGGATCGATCTAGTCCCATTACGGGCGCGAGCCGCTAAATTAACGGTGACGCTCTCTAACTCCTTTGGTTTTGGTGGAACCAATGCTTGCCTAATTTTTGGTAATAACCAGGCGCGCGACGTTTAGTGGTTTTGGTGGCTAGCGTCTAGTGGTTAGGGGCTGGTTTCAGATTTTACGCCAGCGTCATCCAGATTGGCTGATTGTCGTTTTATTTAGCACTTTAGGGGGGCTGGGCAGTTTCGGTTTTGCGCCGTATGAATGCTGGTGGCTGGTGTGGTTGCAGCTGGTTATTATTATCGTCTTATTATCTCGTCCTGTGGTGGTTTCTCCTGCCACAGGTGTCGATGCACTAATCAACTCTCCGCTGCTTAAGTCCACCTGGTCAGCGGGCTTAGCTCTACTAAGCTGGTGGGCCATGCTATTTAGCGTCAGCGCGCACTGGTTGACCTTTAGTCTAATTCATTACGGTGGTCTAACTAGCTGGTTGGCGCATTTACTGCTGCTGCTTTTAGGCGTCGCACTAGGGAGTTTTGCCAGCCTGTTAGGCGTAATAGTATATAAATTTAGCCAGCTGCGACGATATCATTTGTTTTATTATGCGCTAGTTTGGCCTACGTTGTGGCTGCTAATGGAAGAGGCGATGGCTCGGCTAGGGAGTTGTGCTTGGTTTAGCCTAGCTTATACGCAATTAAATAATCCGTTAATTAATTTAACCTCGGTGGTTGGCGCTCGGGGGGTGAGTTTTTTACTGGTGCAACATGCTGCGCTGACTGTGTATTGGGGGCAGCTGTGTTGGCAATGCTATAACAGATGGAGTGTGTCAGACGTACAGCTAGCGTCTACAGCTAGGTGGCGCGGTTCATCGACTCCCATGCTGTTTTTTCTTGCTTACCAGCTGCTATTAATCGGCGGTAGCTGGGGAGCAGATTATTATCAGCGAATGCAGATTCAACCGGTGGCGAACGCTTGGCCGGTTCGGGTGGTGCAACTGGCGATCCCGCCGGAGCAGAAATGGGCTGATGTGGGCGAGCGCCACTTGCAGCGATACTGCGATTTGACCCTGCATGCGCCTAACCAGTCGGCAAGCATCGCCATGCCGCTCATTGTAGTCTGGCCCGAGGGGACGCTACATGACCAGCTATTAGCAGCCGAGAACGCTACTTTATCTACTTTGCAGGATAATTTGCGTCAGCATCAGATGCTGCTGCTAAGCGGGGGGTTAACTTATCAACCGGATGACACGCAGCCGTTGCATTCGGGACTACCATCCCAGCTGCGTGTTTATAACAGTTTATTAGCTATAGGTTGGGGGCAGGGCGTCTATCATAAGCAGCGCCTACTGCCTTTTGGCGAGTATCTTCCGGGACGATATAGTCATTATCCTATATTTGCGGAATTAGCGCGTTGGCTGGATGGTTTTATTCCGTTTAATGATCTACAGGCAGGTCCCCAGTTGACGCGGCCGGCGCTTGCCATTAACGCTACGCGTACTAATGACAGTCTCTCACCACTAGCTTATCCGCTAGCTGCAGCGATCTGTTCCGAGATCGCTTATCCAGAGCTATTGGCATGCCAGTTACCTGCGGCGGTCGCTATTGTGACTATCGCTGATGATAGCTGGTTTGGCCAGATTGGGCGAGCAGGTTGGCAACATCTAGCTATCGCGCGGCTGCGCTCGATTGAATTTGGGCGGGCGCAGATTTTGGCTAATAATAGTGGTCCCAGTGCGATAATTGATCAGCGTGGAGTGCTAGTGGCAATAACCCAGCCGCAGGCGTCAGCGTTGTTAGATGCCAGCTTACAGCCCTATCAGGGCCAAACGCTGTATAATAAGCTACTTAATTTTATATCATCATTGCACATTTATACGGTGTTTTAAGACCGGCGGCTATGTTATGAATAGCTTATGACAGCGGTGAAGATCTTTAAGAAATGGATTAAGCTAGTTGGCGCTTGCCTCCGACTAAGCGTGCATGGGGTGCGGGCGCTGGCGCTGGCGCCGTCGCGGGCGTGCGGCAGGAGTAACAGTAACGATGACGACGGGGTAATGCGTACGATTCGCAGCTGGTGGGTACAAATCGCTCCATCGCCTAATCTACTTGGTGGCTATTTGGTACTAGGGATTATAATAGCCAATTATTTACCTAGTCTAACCTTTTTATGGCGGCTAAGCGTAGTAGGCATGATCTGTAGCGTGATGCTGTTGGTGGTGAGTATTAGGCAACTAAATGGGTCACAGCCCCAGCCGCGAGCCCAACAGCGAATAAAATTAGTATCGCGGTACGCTAGTTATCTACTAATATGCGTATTAGCAATGGCTTGGACCGGTTGCGCCTGGCGGCACCTGCTGGGTTGGTCACTGCCTAGATCGCTCGAAAAACAGACGGTGACAGTACAGGGCTATGTGGTGGGCATCCCACAGCAGACCGCCCATTACACCAGTTTTACTATGCAATTAGCCACTTTAAACCAGCAAGCGGTACAGAGCCGAATTGAGCTTAAATGGTATCATCATTCGTTATTTGCAAAGACGCGTGCCTCTACGGCAGGTACATCTGCTGCTGCTAACCAGAGCTCGATCAGGGTGGACCAGGTAACAGGGCGGACGATCAAGAGCGGAGATTGGTTGCGGTTGCAGGTTCGTTTAAGGGCGCCGGTGGCCACCATGAACCCTGGAACACGGGATCTGGAGCAATATTGGGCTAGCAAGGGGATTCGTGCGGTGGGGTATGTGGTGGCTAACGACCGTGGGGCGAAGAACGCTGTCGGCCAGCGTAACCACCGGATTGCGTTTTCCCAGCGGGTAAATCGGCTACGTGCCAAGGCGGTTAAACAGCTGCGACGGCGCCTGCAGGCGGCGGCTGAGCAGCTGGCGCGACCGGTGGGTCAATGGCTTAACGATACGCAATACGCGACTTTTCAGCGGCTGCTAAAAGCTAGTCAAGCCATTATTATCTCATTAACTTTAGGTTATCAACAAGAATTAGCCAGCGAGGATTGGCTAGTGATGCGGCTAACCGGGATCGGCCATCTGCTAGCTATTTCAGGAATGCATATTAGTTTAGTAGCGGGTGCGGTGGCCAAAATCACCGCAGTGGTAGTACGCTGTTACCCGCGCTGCCTGTTGCGGCTTGCGTTACCTAAACTGACAGCGCTAAGTAGCCTGGTGGTATGTAGCTTGTACGCCACCATGACCGGCTGGTCGGTATCGACTCAGCGGGCCTGGTTAATGTTACTTTTGCACGCGGTAGCCACTTTAAATGATCGTTCTTGTTCGGCACTGCGTGTCTGGAGCGGTGCGTTAGTGATTGTCTTATTTACCCAGCCTTTAGCTCCCTTGCAGGTGAGTTTTTGGCTTTCTTTTGCCGCCTCTTTAATTATGATCTGCTTATCGTTTGAACGACCGCTAGTTAATAAAACCACAACCGGTA
>CAVFMC010000025.1:8133-10438 GCA_963623565.1 Bacteroidaceae bacterium
AACCGCAGCGGAGAGGCAGCATAAGTATAATTTTAAGCGTTTTCTTGCCAACCAGTTGCTGCAATCAGGGAGTTTAGATTTGCAAGATCCAACGACCTCATTATTTGATGAGCACGATAGTGACACGCCAACTGAACAGCTACCCTTATGGCGCCTGCAGCTAAATATCTTTATTACCATGCTGCCGCTGAATATCTGGTTTTTCCAGCAGATTATTCCTATCAGTTTATTGACTAATTTAATTGCTATTCCAGCGGTTACTTTAGTGGTTCTGCCGGTGGCGCTGCTGGCGGAAGTGAGTTGTGGGCTCGATTTATCATGGTTGGCGCGGCTTTGCGATTTAGTGAATTTAAGCCTGTTACAGCCGGTGTGGTGGCTGATGAGTAGCATCGCGCAGCATAGCGAGATATGTAAATGGAGCTGTAGTTTTCATAGTGGGGTCTTTTTACTAAGTAGCAGTGCAGCGATTCTAAGTTGGAAATTTCGTCACCTGTTGTATTGGCGGGCAGGTTGGTTACTTTGGCTGTTGCCGATGCTGCTAATGCCGGCGCAGCGACCCACCCAGCCTGGAGAACTCTGGCTAACCGTACTGGATGTGGGGCAGGGATTAGCTACCGTATTAGCAACGCAAAATCATTATCTGATTTATGATACTGGTCCGGGCGTGAGCGCGCAGAATAATAGTGGTGAACAGATTCTGGTGCCGTTTATTAGAGCGCAGCAGTTGGGTCGGCCAGATCTCTTAATGGTTAGCCATGGGGACAATGATCATGCGGGGGGAGCGGGTGCGGTGATTCACCGTTTAGCGCCTCGCCGCGTTTTGACTAGTGAGCCCGCGCTACTGCAAGCGCAGATCACACAGTCGACTTTGAATTCCAGCCAGAACCAGCAGAACCAGCAGATTCAGCCGTCGGTGCCAATTAGTCAATGCCAAGCGGGACAGCATTGGCAGTGGGATGGAATTAACTTTACCGTTTTGCATCCGACGGCGGCAACAGCAGCGACAGCGGTAGTAACACATGACGCCACCAAAACCACTAAAGTGAAACGCAACGATACCTCCTGCGTGTTGAAGGTGGATAATGGCGCGCAGTCAATTCTGCTCACCGGCGATATCGAACGAACTAGCGAACGCCGGCTGCTGCAACAGGATGCGCAGCGGCAGCGGCGCGAGCGGCAGCATTCTTTTACAACGCAGCGGGTTGCGAGCCTAAAGAGTACGATTTTAATCGCCCCCCACCATGGTAGCGCCACCTCCTCCAGCGCTGATTTTATTGCTGCGATCGCACCTGCTCATGTGGTGTTTGCAACCGGCTACCGTAACCGTTTTCATTTTCCCAATTATCGTACCTTAGCGCGTTATCGTCAACAAACTACCGCCCGCTTTTGGAATAGTGCCCGAACTGGTGCGCTACGTTTTAAGTTGCAGCCCGCGCGACAACTGCTAATTGAGTCCTATCGCCAGCGCTATCAGCGGATTTGGCATAATCTTAAGACGCCAGAGACCCAGCAAGCGGAATGGTAACAGATGACATCATAAGAACAATTGTAGCATAGAAATACATGTGGCCGTCCAATAACCCCTGTGCTAGAATGTTATTACTAAAAAGTATGCAAATGCACAAAAACAGAAAATGTAATTGTTCAGAGCCCCCTCCCGAAATAATACTAACAGATTAAATTTTTACACAACCCTCGACTTTATAACTCAGCGTGGTACAATATCATTGTAATTAGAACGGTTGAACGATTTTGGCAGACCAGATTTAAGACGATGGTGATTGTAAGCTTTAGAATTCGAACAGGTAAGATAACCTAATAGATATTTGGTATGGAATCATATTAAGACAGCAACTTTAGTAACCATGCTCTTATCCTGCACCATTACTCTTATCCCGCCGGCAACATTGTCTCACGGGGCCTTATGGTCGCTGTCACCAGTTCGTGGTCTAGTAATGGATAGTAAGGATCAACTGATTCAGCAGTTATTAACACAGATATCCCAGCTGACAGCAACTCCAGAAAAACAAAAGCAGAGTATCCAGAAACTAAAAGCGCCGTATTGCAGTTAAGAACAGCCAATATGCAGTTGCAGACAACCAACATACAGTTACAAGCAGCTAATACGGAGTTACAAGCGACCAACAAAGAACTACTGATATGTGTTTAGGAAGTGGGTTCTGAATAGTTACAAAATATGTAAATACACAAAAAAGAGGAATGACATGTTAGAGACCACGTCATATTTAGATGGCGCCATGGAAAGTACTGGCACAAATGTATTACGGATAAATGATGATATCAA
>CAVFMC010000025.1:10448-11359 GCA_963623565.1 Bacteroidaceae bacterium
GAATATATCTCGTAACGAATTACGTCGGTTGCTGCGTAAGAAAAGAAATATGTGGCTGAGTGCCGCCAATGTTTCTCCCATCGTAAAAGGAATTATTAAGGAGCTATTTTCAGAGGATAATTTAACGCAGCAGTTAACGTATAGTGAATATTATGTAAATGCCGCGCAACAGCCGGTTCTGACGGGGCATGTTAACGATGAAAATCGAAAACGCGGCGCGTTTAATCTAGGTACTTTAGAATATTTGATTCAAAAGAGCGGTAGTGATAGTAGTGCTGAAGCGGCAGTTAGACTATTATATACATTAGCTTCTTGGCAGGGTAGCAATGTTTGCCAAACATTGCTTAATGCTGATATACCTATTAACCGGGCATTTGTAAAGACATGTGACTTATTACAACGCACTAAACCGGATGTTGAACTACAACAAAAGTTATCTCTAGTGAATTCGGCTATTTACATCAGAGACCACACACAATTCCGAACACGCATTCCTAGTATCTTTGACATGCTGTGGGCAGAACCAGATAAATTTCAATATTATCATGGTCTATTATCTTTTCTTAGTTTGGCCGGCATATTACTTAAACAGTATCGGTGTGTGGCTGCTCCGTTATCAGAAAGGCTTGTAAAATATTACTCTGAATCAGAACCTCTTTTAAGCGAATTAGCACGGCGGTTAGATGAAGTCCTGCCTAATATTGTAAAAAATGAGCGTTATAATGGAGGGTATTCTAGCGCTTTTAATGAAGGTCTGCGGTTTCGATCTTGTCTGGAAGAATTTTCTCTACCGCCGTTTGTCATCAGAGATTGGCTATCTACTATAAATTTTTTTAATAATAATTTATTTGATTATGCAAATAAAATATCATTTGATTCCTTTTGTTTCATAGATATTTACGATGCACTGG
>CAVFMC010000026.1:0-3498 GCA_963623565.1 Bacteroidaceae bacterium
ATGGTACGCGAGAGGGTTTGATTCACTGACAGATTTAGCACTGCGCTGGCGGTTAACTCCGGATGTTTACTAAAATTTTCCCGCGCCCGATCGTAAATGACAATGGTATCGTTGAGTGAATAACCAATTACGGTGAGGATGGCTGCTAGCACAATCAAATCAAATTCCAGCTGCAAAGCAGCAAATACCCCCAGAATCATCACCGGATCATGCAACAGCGCCAGCGCGGCGGCGATAGCAAAATCGCGTTCGAAACGTAAAGCTACGTAGAGCCCACAACCGATCAGCGCAATCGCCACCGCCACCGCTCCATCTAGCAACATCTGACCACCAGCTTGACCGCCGATAATCACGGTACGCTCTAGCTGCCCGTGTGCTACCTGTTGCATAATCAGCTGAGTCAGCTGCGGCAGCGACCGTTGTTTAGAAAGTTTGCTACGAATCATCACCCGATCACTGCTGCCAAAATTTTGCACCTGCACCTCCAACCCCTGCTGATGCAAATTGGTGCGGATCTGATCGCAATCCAACGCGGTAGATGGGCTACTCACTTCTAGTTCCACACCCCCGGTGAAATCTAAGCCTAAATTTAGCCCGCGCACCGCCAGTAAGAACACCGAGAGCAGTAGTAATCCTGCCGATAGGATAAACGCTTTGCCTCGTTGCGCCATAAAATCGATCTGCGGGGTAGTAGAGAACAGTTCCATGATAACGTTTAATCTTTGCTATATTTTTTGCTTACTTGTCGATTTTGCTCGTTATGTTAACCATTATTAATTGGTCTTAGAATTCAACTTAATCCCGATGGGTAGCCGTTGGCCCCAATGTTGCCGGCCATAAAATTTATAAAAGAGCTCCGCCAGTAGTTTAAAATAAGTAACCGCGGTAAGCATAGAAGTAACCAGGCCAACAGTCAGCACCACCGCAAAGCCTTTGATCGCGCCACTAGCTAACGAAAATAGGGCAGCGGCCACGATTAAAGTAGATAAATTAGAATCTAAAATGGTGGCTAAAGCGCGGCGATAACCCAGCTGGATGGCAGTATAGGGACCATAGCCGGCACGCAGCTCCTCGCGAATCCGTTCTAAAATCAGCACACTAGCATCTACCGCCATGCCCACGGTAAGCACCATCCCTGCCATGCCAGCTAACGTTAGCGTAGCATCCAATAACGAGAGCGCAGCTAGCATAAAAATCAGGTTAAAACAGAGAGTGCAATTCGCCAGCAGACCAAACCAGCCGTAATAGCTGACCATAAAAATGGCGATCGCTGCTAGTCCAATTACTAGTGACCAGCCGCCACGCGCAATATTCTCTGCTCCGGCGCTAGGCCCCATCACCACCTCCTGATCAATGCTAATCGGCGCCGCTAGCGTCCCGGAGCGCAGCAGTAGTGCTAAATCTTCCGCTTCCCGCACCGAAGCTAAACCGGTGATTTCAAAGCGATCATGCAGCGCCGATTGAATAGTGGCGACATTAACCACCCGCTCCTCCGGCAGCTGAAAACAGCGCTGCTGACCATTATAACTACGGCAAACCCGTTGCATCTGACTATAAATAGTAGCCATAGCCTGCCCGATATTAGCGGCAGTCACTTGATGAAAATGTTCTGCCATGTTAGCTGCTAGTTCCACCTGCACCGCCGGTTTGCCCCACTGATCAGTGGCTGCAGTGGCATAAATAATCGCGCTACCATCCAGCACCGTCTCCGGTTGCACTAAAATCCGGCGGTTAGCATAATCATAACTTTCATACCCGCCACCACGATCCTCCGCATTCGCCATCGTCGGCTGAGCCAACAGCTGAAAGCGGAGATTAGCGGTTTTACCCAGCAGTTCTTTAGCCCGCGCCGTATCCAACAGTCCCGGCAGATCCACGCTAATCTGCTGACTACCCTGGCGCTGCACCACCGCCTCGCTCACCCCTAGTTCATTAACCCGTTTTTCAATTACCTGCAGAGTCTGATCCAGCACCCGTTCGCTTAGCTGCTGCTGCATGGCCGGTTTTAAGGTTAAAAGTAGTTGAGTGCTAGGCTGCTGGTGGACGCCGGACGGTGCGGGCGTATTAGCTGGAGTAACGGAACTTGGCTGATTACTAGTCCGCGATGGTTCATACAGCTGATCCGCCTGCGTCAGCTCATAATCTGGCAATTTGGACGCTAACAACGTTTGCACCGGTTGCAACTCTGCTGCCGCTACTAAATTAATACGTACACCATGCTCATCCGCTTTTAGCTGATAATTTGCCTGTCCAGGCAGCGCTGGTGCAGGCCCATCAACCTCGGTAGCCGCTTGTTTAACCGCTTCCTGCTGCAGTAGGTCACTTACCACACTAACCTGTTGCTTATAATATTGTAGCCAATAACGCTCCAGATCCACGGTGAGCAGCAGATGCACCCCACCCCGTAAATCTAAACCTAACCGTACTGGCACCGCGCCCAGCAGCTGCAGCCAGTGCGGGGTTCGCGTAGCTAGTCCTAACGCCACCACGCAATCAGGCATTGCATTTTGCAACAGATCGCGAGCTGCCAGCTGCTGGGCACTACTACCAAAACTCAGCTCCACCCCGCGGCCATGTTTGAGCAGGCTGGTTTGCAACGGCTTTAGCTGTTGCGTGGCTAACAATTGCGTCGCTTGATCTAGTAATTGCTGCGGACTTGTTGTAGAGGCGCTAGCTAATTCTGACTGAGTAGCAGCGGCGCCCTCACGAGTTGAAATCTGCACTACCCAATCATCACCAAAAAAATTAGGCAGCGCAAGAATAATCGCCGCTAACAACAGCAACGCTAAACAGATCACCATCCCTAAATGTGGCCCATCCTGCCGACTGCGAAGCGGACGGCGGCCGGATAACAATCGCGGTTGCCGCTCTAACACCGTCTTCGACAGCGGCAGATGCAACAATTTATGACCGCTATTATCATCATGATCCTTATGATCTTTACTATCTTTAAAATGACGACTACTTAACATGTTCAATAGTTCCTTTGGGCAGCACCTGCGCGATAGCGTTTTTTTGAATTAGCACCTGCATGAGCTGGCCACTATTATTACTATGGTTATTTCCCTGTTTATTATCGAGCCCTAGCTGCAAAGTTAAATATTTATTATTAATTTTAACGATAGTGGCCAGAAAACCCCCAATGGTGACCACCTCATCGCCCACCTTGAGATTATTAGTCAATTTCTGTTGCTCCTGCTGTTTCCGCCGCTGTGGGCGAATTACCATAAAATACATGCAACCAACCAGAATCAGTAGCATGGGCAACACCGAAACTAGCCCTCCGGCAGCCCCTTCTGCCGCACCGCCACCACCCTGGGCATAGGCACTCGAGGCTAAGAAGGATAGACCGCCTAGTAACATTCCAATGCCATATCTGCCAACTGTCTTATTATTTTTTTTGAATAGCATATTCTTTATCTTCGTTCTCTTTAGCATTTTAATATTAATTCCCCTGATACACCTGATAAAACCGCCTTGTAAACTCTTCTAGTGTAC